>JBAXQZ010000030.1:0-9819 GCA_037131475.1 bacterium
ATTACGATGTAAACATCTATTAAAAACAAAACAAAAAAATCTACAAAATATAATTGAAAATTATTTATATCTTGTATTTTTCGCATTTACTCTTTGATATTCACTTTGATATTTACTAATGCAAAACTGCTAGATTTGTGCTACTATATAGTAATGAATCAAACAATAGTGGCGCTAATCAGGCCAAATCTCAATCTAGCACAAAGGGAAAGTCAGGCGGCTCATGTCATCGAGCATATTTTGTTGGCCCCCAAGCGACTAGAGCAGATGGGAATAACCGCGGAATTTTATTCAGAAAATATCATCACTGATAATGGTAATGTCGACGATTTTTATATGGTCGAATATTATGTTGTTCGATCGGACGTAGCAAATCAGATTGCGAATATTTTAAAACAATACAGTGGCGAGCTGTTTTGCAATCGAGAGGACTTTGAAAGGATTAAGTCTACAGTGTTGGCTGAAGTCTCGGGCAATAAAGGCGAATTTATCGATTTGGGTGAGCAGTTTACTCGGGCAGCTTTTCGGAAGGACTCACCGAGCAATCGTAACCCCTGGAATGATCTGGAATCTATAGAAAATCTAACTTACGAGCAAATGCTCGAAATTTTCCAGAAATATAATACCGATATTGCTGTTTTGGAGATGTCATACGATAATTGCATTCTCAGTAATTTGCCCAAAATAGAAAGCAATTTTTTGATAGAGTCAAAGAAAATATTAAATCTTACCCACCCGTGGCAATCACTAAATAGTCTAGAAACAGTACAAATTGTCCCAGCGCTCCCCAATGCATCATATTTTACAGATCTACTTTATCGATGTAGCTTGGAAGATTTTCGTTTCGGTCTACTCTTCGAAGAGCTTCGTAACAAGCTAGGGCTGGTTTATGAAATCTCAATTAACGTTAATTATGACTGCCAAAATTATATTGAAATGATTTTTTCGTCGAACGAAGAGGATTCCGACAAAGTTTTAAATGCCATCGAGCAAGCTCTAGAAAATTACGAGCAATTCATCATGGCAAAATTAGATTATATACGAAATCGCATGATCATGAACTATGAGCTTGATTGGGGTGATATTCAAAACAACGCCATGGGCAATATTGATCGAGTTATCTCCGCAGGAATTACCATCTCTCCGCGCGAAATGGCAGAAACGTTTGAGAAAATAACAATCGACGAATTAGTAGCTTACAATAAATTATTTTTGGATTCATTGAAAAATAATTCGATCAAGATCAAGCGTCGATTTGGCAAAGAAGTTTCATCAATTGAGGCAATTTAGCCCTAGGGCAGTGTAAAAATAGATAATAATCAATTTTTGCATTTTTGGATCTAATTTTCATCTTGATTCTGGTCTTACAATCGTGCTACAATCAGAGCATATCAATCCACGCAGGCGAAAAGCGCGTGATCTTTTCTATGATTATACGGAGAAATATTATGAGCGACAAAGAAACAGAGCAAAAAGCAGCAGGAAGTTATGATGCTTCCAATATTACTGTCCTAGAAGGATTGGCGCCAGTCAGAAAGCGCCCCGGCATGTATATTGGTGGTACCGGCGAAGATGGTTTGCATCATCTCGTCTGGGAGATATTGGACAACTCTATAGATGAAGCAATGGCGGGCTTTTGCAACAAAATCATTATTACATTACACGGTGACAGTTCTGTCTCAGTCGAAGATAATGGACGTGGCATTCCAGTCGATACAGTCAAGGCGACGGGCAAATCAGCACTTGAAACCGTTTTGACCACACTTCATGCAGGTGGTAAGTTTGGTGACGGTGGCTACAAAGTCTCCGGTGGTCTGCATGGTGTCGGTGTCTCAGTGGTAAACGCACTCTCGGTTTGGGTCAAGGCCTACGTCAAACGGGATGACAAACTATACTTTCAGGAATACCATCGTGGCGACGCTCAAGGCGATATTAAAGCTATTGATACTGCCAAAGGCACTGGTACGACAATTAAATTCTTGGCTGATCCTGAAATATTCACCACAATTACAGAATTCAATTTTCAAACCATCGTCAATCGTTGCCGCCAACAAGCTTATCTCACCAAAGGAGTGATGATAACTGTTCGTGACGAGCGCGAAGGTACTGGCAAAAAAGTCGCCGAAGTGAAAATTGAGAGCGATGATTTTGTTGAGGACGAAGAAGTCCGCACAGGTCGTTCTGGTGGCGATGAGGATGAATCCCTAGTTACCATCTCGCAAATCAAAGAGTACTCGTTCTACTTTGAGGGTGGTATCTCCTCATATGTTCGCCACATCAACAAAAATCGTGAAGCCGTCAACGAGCCACCGCTTTATATCGAAAAAGAGCAAAATGGCGTTATGGTTGAGCTTTCACTCGCCTATACCAACGATTTCAAAGAGCATATTTACTGTTTTGCCAACAATATCAATACACCAGAGGGTGGCACGCATCTGACCGGTTTTAAGACTGCTCTTACTCGCGCGCTCAACGACTATTCAAAGAAAAACAATCTGACCAAAGATGGTCTCACCGGCGAAGACGTTCGCGAGGGACTTACCGCTGTACTCTCTGTTAAATTGGGCGAGCCACAATTTGAGGGGCAAACCAAGGCCAAGCTCGGTAATACTGAAGTTCGTACAATTGTTGATTCGGTCGCTGCCGAAGCAATCGTCATGTATCTCGAAGAGCATCCGATTGAGGCCAAGAAAATTATTGAGAAATGTTCACTTTCCGCCCGCGCACGTCTAGCTGCCCGCGCTGCCAGAGATACCATTATCCGCAAAGGCGCTCTAGAGGGCATGACCTTGCCAGGTAAACTATCTGACTGCTCATCCAAAGACTCCAAGCGCACCGAAATATATATCGTTGAGGGAGATTCCGCTGGTGGTTCAGCCAAAATGGGCCGAGATCGTAACTTCCAAGCTATCCTACCGCTTCGAGGCAAGATTTTAAATGTTGAAAGAGCACGACTTGATCGTATGCTAGCCTCAGATGAGGTCAAGGCTTTGATCGTGGCAATCGGTGTCGGCATCGGCGAAGAGATCAATTACGCAAAGTTGCGCTACGATCGCGTCATCATCATGACTGATGCTGATGTTGACGGTGCGCATATTCGCACGCTTTTATTAACCTTCTTCTACCGCAATTTCCCACAATTGATTAGCCACGGTCATATATATATTGCCCAACCGCCATTATATTCAGTCGCAAAGGGCAAAGAGAAGCAATGGGTCTTCTCGGACGCTGAGCGCGATGAAGCAGTCAAAAAATTCAAAGGCGGAAAAGAAGAGGCAACTGGCATCATGATCCAACGTTTCAAAGGTCTTGGTGAGATGAATCCTGAGCAACTTTGGGAGACGACTATGAATCCAGCCAACCGAATATTGCTTCAAGTCACCGTAGATGATGCCGAAAAAGCCGATGATGTCTTCACGATGCTAATGGGTGATCAAGTGCCACCTCGCAAAAAGTTTATTCAGACAAGAGCCAAAACCGTTCAAAATTTGGATGCCTAATCAATATTAATATTTCATACAGATGATTTCCTAGAATGTTCTGGATTTCATCACAAAAATCATAACCATAATGAATACGAGGTAAGATAATGGATCAAGAAAAAGACAATTTAGAAGAAAATATCGAAGAAGAGGGAATTGAATCTGAAATTATTGACGATGAGCTTGAGACTACGGAGCAAATCGAATCTGATTTGGATGATTCATCAATCGAGGAGGAAGTCGATCTTTCTGTAGATTCGGAAAGTATTGACGAAGAGCCAGAGACAATTATCTCTGAAGTCAAAGTCGGTGCAATCATCCCCAAATCTGATGTAATGCTAGATCGCTCAATCATCGAAGATACCTATGATCCAACGATTGGTCATCTCAAGCCTCAGGGTTTGGTCCATGAGATGGAAACCTCATATTTATCATACGCTATGAGTGTTATTGTTTCACGTGCGCTTCCTGATGTTCGAGATGGTCTCAAGCCGGTCCATCGTCGTGTTTTGTATGCGATGTATGCCTCAGGCCTTCGTCACAATGTCAAATATCGAAAATCCGCCAAAGTCGTTGGTGAGGTTATTGGTAATTATCATCCACATGGTGATACTGCTGCCTATGAGACACTCGTCCGTATGGCCCAGGAATTTTCAATGCGCTATCCACTTGTCGATGGCCAGGGTAACTTTGGCTCAGTTGATGGTGATTCAGCGGCGGCGATGAGATACACTGAGTGTCGGATGGCACCGATTGCCGAAGAGATGGTCGCTGATTTGGATAAAGACACAGTTGATTGGCAGGACAACTATGATGGTACTACTCAAGAGCCAATCGTAATGCCAGCGCGTATCCCGCAGCTCCTTTTAAATGGCACCATGGGTATTGCAGTAGGCATGGCCACCAATATTCCACCACACAATCTCGTTGAGCTTTGCAATGGCGTCGCCTGCTTGATTGACAATCCCGAGGCAACCGTCGACGATTTGATGGAACATGTCAAAGCACCTGATTTTCCAACTGGTGGCATTATTTACAACACCGAAGATTTCAAAATGGCCTATGCAACCGGCAAAGGGAAGATTGTAATGCGTGCCAAGGCTGATATCGAAGAAGGCAAACGTGGTTTCCGAATTGTAGTCACCGAGATTCCATATCAGGTCAATAAAGCTTCGATGATCGAGAAAATTGCCGACCTAGTAAAAGAAAAGAAGATCGATGGTATTTCGGATCTTCGTGATGAGTCTGACCGTACAGGTATGAGGATAGTAGTCGAGCTCAAAGCCAATGCCTATCCGAAGAAAGTTCTCAATAAATTGTTTGAAATGACGCAAATGCAGACCGCATTTCACGTCAATATGCTCGCACTCACGCCTGACCTAGAGCCTCGAGTTATGACACTCAAAGATGTTTTGGGTTATTATATTGAGCATCGCAAAGAGGTACTCGAGCGACGCACCAAGTTTGAGCTCAGAAAAGCCGAGGAGAGAGCACACATCTTGGAGGGTTTGAAGATCGCCCTTGATCATATCGATGAAGTTATTTCTACTATTCGTGCTTCGGCCAATCGCGATGAAGCCAAGATTAATTTAATCTCTAAATTCAATCTCTCGGAACGCCAGGCAGATGCAATTCTGGATATGCGACTCTCGGCTCTAGCTGCTCTTGAGCGCAAGAAGATTGAAGATGAATACAATGAATTGATGGCAAGAATTATGTATCTCAAGGATTTGTTGGAGCATCCAGAGAAAATACTAGTTTTGATCAAAGAAGATCTCAAATATGTCTCTGAAAAATATGGTGACAAGCGTCGTACGACCATTATCCCACACGCACTTGGTCAGTTCAGTGCCGAGGATTTAATCCCTGATGAGCAGGTGATTGTGGCCCTTACACACAGCAACTACATCAAGCGCCAAGAGATTGACACCTATCGCAAACAGACTCGTGGTGGCGTCGGTGTGATCGGCATGACGACAAAAGAAGAGGACATTATCGATCATTTAGTCTGCGCCAGCACTCATGACGATATATATTTCTTCTCCAACAAGGGTAGGGTGTTTAAGAGCAAGGTCTATGAGCTGCCATCTACTTCACGCCAAGCCAAGGGCACACCAATAGTAAATATCATTCAAATTTCACAGGATGAAAAAATCACCGCCATTTTGACATTTGGCAAGGGCAGTATGGCCAAAAATAAGTTTTTCATTATGGGTACCACTTCGGGTCATATCAAGAAGACCGAAATTGCCAAATATGACAATATACGCAAGACCGGCATTATTGCCATTGGTCTCAATGGTAAAGATGAGCTCAAATGGGTCAAGACCTCAACTGGTGAAAATACTATTGTGGAAGTTTCCAAAAAGGGTCAGGCAATTTGCTACCTTGAATCAGATGTACGTCCAATGGGACGTAGCGCCTCAGGCGTGACAGGGATGAAGATGAGAGCAAGCGACGAGGTCATGGCGATGGACGTTGTGCCAGGTATCGAGTCTCCATTTACGCCCGGACGCGAAAATCAAAAAGGCCCAGATATGCTGATTGTTCTCGAAAACGGTTTTGGCAAGAGGACAATGTTGCGCAATTTTCACCTACAAAAACGTGGTGGTATGGGGATACGAGCGGCCAATTGTACGCCAAAGACAGGTGATATCATAGGCATGCGGATTACCTACAACGATCAAGGCGATGTAGTACTAGCCTCACGCAAGGGACAGTTTATCCGTATGGAGTTGGTCAAGATCAAACGTTTGGGTCGCGATACCCAAGGTGTGACCCTGATGCGCTTAAAAGAGAGTGATAAGGTCTCATCAGTAGCATTAATCTTGCCTGAAGATGATAAAATTGATTGCCAAGTGGCGATGAATCTGGAGCCAACGACAAAAAAGAAAACACCAGTCGACGTAGTCAAGGCAGTGCCAGAGACAAAAGATCGACATGAGAAAATTGTAAAAGCAGATTCAGATAAATCCACAGAACCAAAGCCAGAAATACGAATTCACAATTACAAAGACGAAGAATAATATAAGTTTTATATCAGTGACTAGTAGGTACGTAGTGTGTTGCTAGTCACTGAGCATCCTTTGGAGGAGGAAATGTCACCAATCAATCTTACGGACACAAACGATCCGCATCATTCACTGTTGTTAAAACCAAATAAGGCAACCGCAAAAGACGAAGAGTTGCTCGAAGAGTACGAAAAACAAAAAGAGAAACAGATTGCCCTTGATAATGAATCAAAAAAAGGTTCAGAAAAAATATACTGGTGGGGCAAATCAAGAGAGTAAATGAGGATAGTCGGCAGTTAGTAGTTTGCAGTTGGCAGCTAGTAGCTACTCCCCCTCCTACTTTAGAGCCTGTCCTGAACGAAGTCGAACGGAAGGGGCCAGGGGGGGTATTGGGCGTAGATCAATTTAAAAATATTTACTCCTTTTTGAGGAGTGTCATTCCGGGCTGAAAGCTGGAGACCCGGAATCCCATCACAAGCGCAAGCGCAATCACGTTGCAAAACAATTACAGAACTTACTAATTGGTCATTGAAAATTAAATAATTAATTGAAAATTGAAAATTGATAATTGAAAATTTAATCTATCCCATAGATTCCCAGGCACCACTCTTCACAGGATGCCACTGGTCCCGAGAATAACAGAGTGTGTGGGGCGTCATCCTGAGCTATCGAAGGATCTAGGGCCGGTAGCTAGGGCTCGTTGGGAATAGAACGCTTAATATCTGTATCATTATCTGTTATCTGAGCAATCTGTATTCAGTATACCTTACCAACAATTGATCATTGAAAATTAAAAAATTATTTGATAATTGAAAATTGATAATTGAAAATTGTCCCAAAGTTCTGCCATTGAACATTCTGAGGAAGTATGGTATAATTAAGAAATAACAAGAGCAAATTTAATGCAAAAAAAGAAATACCAAAAATCGAAAAGCAAGTCTCACGGCAGAAGTAATGACAATAATTATTTCAACCCAGCAACACCTAGCGCTCCAAAGTCAACTGAGAGAAAGACTGTTCAGCTGCCCGCTATTGTCGCGGTCAAAGATTTTGCAGAACGCTCAAATTTGCCTGTCACCAAGATTATTACCGAATTAATGAAAAATGGTATTCTAGCTACTATCAATGAAACTATTGATTACGAGACAGCCTCAATTATTGGTGATGATCTAGGGCTGGAAATAGTGCCAGAGGTGCTTTCGGAGAAAAAGGCACAAGTTGCCGCACCCGCTTCAACCACAGTCCAAAACCTAATCCATCGTCCTCCAGTCGTGACTATTATGGGACACGTTGACCATGGCAAGACTACATTGCTTGATCGAATCCGAGAAGCAAGTGTTGCTGCTGGTGAATCTGGCGGTATTACTCAACATATTTCTGCTTATCAGGTCACACTTGACAAGACAAAGAACAAAGAACTAAAGAACAAGACTATCACTTTTATTGATACACCAGGTCATGCCGCCTTTTCCTCAATGCGAGAACACGGTACGGCCATTACCGATATTGTCGTCTTGATCGTTGCTGCAAACGATGGTGTGATGCCACAGACAAAGGAAGTTATCGCGCAGGCAAAGGCTAGTAGCGTCCCAGTGATTGTTGCAATCAACAAGATTGACCTTCCTGACGCAGATCCAATGAAAGTCAAACAACAGCTCATGGAATATGATTTGGTTGCCGAAGAATGGGGTGGCAAGACAATAATGGTAGAAATCTCAGCCAAAAGTGGCTTAAATATCGATACATTACTTGAAATGATACTGCTTCAGGCCGAGGTCATGGAGCTCAAAGCAGATCCTGATCAAAAGGCAGTAGGAGTCGTGATCGAATCTCAAATGCGCAAAGGCACTGGCTGCGTTGCAGTAGTTTTGATTGAAAACGGCACGCTCCGTATCGGAGATCCTATCTCAATTGGAGCATCTTACGGTAAAGTTAGAATCCTGCGTGATTATCTGGGCAATAACATCAAAGAAGCTTTGCCGAGTACGCCAGTGCGTGTAGCTGGTCTCAAGTCACTACCAAACTTTGGCGATAGACTGATCGTTTTTGATACAGAAAAAGAAACCAGAGAAAACTCGCTTAAATCGGTTGTTACACACTCCAATATCCATTTAGCTACTGCAAAGAAACTAGGAACAGATGATGTCGAATCTGATATTATTGAACAACAAAAGACACTCAATCTAATCATCAAGACTGATGTAAGCGGCTCAATTGAAGCTATCAGTCGATCTCTGGGTGAAATCAAACATGATGAGGTCTCTATCAAGATTGTCGCCGAAGGAGTAGGCGCAATTACCGAATCTGACATCACTCTAGCGCGAGCAACAGGCGCCAAAGTTATTGGTTTCCGTGTTTTTGCTCTTGGCGCAGCTCAAAAAATCGCCGAAAAAGACAAAGTATCTATTAAAATGTTTGATATTATTTACAATCTGATTGACTATATCAAGGATGAGCTCTCTGCTATGCTCGCACCAGAAATCATCGAAGAAGAGCTCGGCAAGGGAACAGTATTGGGTATCTTCCGTGATGACAAAAAGGGCTTTGTCGCTGGTGGCAGAGTAGAATCAGGACAAATAACCGTCGGTGATGAAATCAAAGTCTTCCAAAATGAAAATGAAAAGTATCGATCCAAGATTATTTCACTTCGACGTGAAAAAAGCGAGGTCAAAAGTGTACAATCAGGTACAGAATGCGGTTTCAGCCTCCCAATCGGCGCTAATGTCGCAGTAGGGGACACCTTTACAGTCTTCAAAACAATTCTCAAAAAACGCACCGTATAGCTTTGATGACTTTTCTGGTTACATAAAATGCGACCAGTAAGGCGTCAAAGCCAAATACATTCTGATAAGGAGGTGCGATATGCGCATCAATACAGCATCAACTTTTCCAGAGCTTTTTCTGGAAGAGCCAAAGTCGATTTTCCAGCATGATCAAACAAAATGTGGATGGGAACTAGTTTCAAATGTCCCCCTAGAAGGTGACGCAATCATCCAACTCGGCCCCGACGTATCCGGTCTGGCCATTTCAGAAAGCGGATTAGAAGTAACCGTATCCGAGAATGAAACCGTCAAAAAAGGCGTCGTTTATGCGGGTCAGCTCCATGCTGAACGTTTCATGATGCAACACCGTGTGCTTCCATCTGAGTGGACGCGATGTAGACTACTATTTCCTGGCACATGTTGGCGAGATTCGGGCGGTAATTATTTTGCAATGGTGCTACTTCCTGTCCAATATCAGGCTGTCTAAAAACTAACTCCTAAAATCTATTGGATTTCTTCTCTAAAATACGATATAATTAGTCTAGGATTAGATAATTGATCAAT
>JBAXQZ010000031.1:0-9784 GCA_037131475.1 bacterium
ATGAATGACATACTGAATACAGATTGCTCAGATAACAGATAATTGTACGGATAATGATTGAGCAAAATGAATATATCTTACACCTTTATTGTTCGACCCTCAAGCTCCAAGGAGTCGAAGAATATTATTTGGTTTATTACATCTGTAAATCTGTATTATTCGTTATCTGTCATTACCTACGTCTCTAGGGACAGCTTTTTGCGTCTGTCTTGACAAAGTAATGGAAAAGTAATATAACTTAGCTATCAGCCTGGTACACAGTGCTGGGAAAGAGGAGGATAGACGTTGAAATACATATATTTTGTATCGTTCAATCGTTCTGTGAGTGGATTTGACTCAGATCAGATAACCACTGATGAGCCAATCAAGAAGTTTGAGCAGTTAGAAGCGATTGCTCGGCAAATCGAAGCTCGCAAGCCCGGAGCTGGCCGTGTTAGCATTATTAACTGGATCTTGCTGCAGCAAGAATACTCGCTGCAGCAAGAATAGTACTCCTCCCGTGCCCCGCATTAGTGGCGCACGGGAGAGGATCAAAGCAACCAAATATTTTGGTGATTTTGACTCCTCTTTAACTCAAATTATGCTATCTCACATCCTCGGATTCGCCAAAGAATAAAGATAACTATTTTACTCCTGCTTATTGCGAAGGAGAGAGTTGGGGCACGGCTCTTAAATAATTTTTTGCCACTTGACAATATTTGCAAGTGAAATTAAAATGAATATATATTTTAATATCCCAAAGTGTTGACAGGCACGGTTTGTTGTGCTAATATTAATTTTGTAGTATATAGAAATTAGGAATAATTTTTTGGATATTGAATGCGCTCTCACTTTATTTTTTTAATAAATTAAACCCTATCCCAACAGAGGGTTAATTTTTGTGTTTTTTGTGTAATTATAATAAAAAAACGAGGTTATTTGACTTCATATCGCTAATTATTTGCCCCCAATATGCCAAACGAATTCCGCGGTTGGCATCAAAGTTGTTTTAAAAATTGAGATAATTATATTTTCAAGGAGAGTAATGTCAACACAAAACAAGGCCCAAGCACGTATTCTTCCGCGCAAGCAATCTGCTTTTGAGAGCTTGCCAAATTTGATTGAAGTGCAGACCAAATCGTACGAATGGTTCTTTAAGGAAGGTTTGAGAGAATTACTGGATGAAATCTCTCCAGTCGAGGACTTCACCGGCGAACTTTACTCCCTCTCGTTCGGGGATTATTACTTGGAGACTCCACGAATTGATGAGAAGACTTCTCGCGAGAAGAATCTTACCTTCAAGGCACCTCTCCGCGTTAAGCTCTCCCTACTAAACAAGCAAACCAAAGAGATCAAGGAAGGCGAAGTTTTCCTTGGTGATTTTCCTGTTATGACAGATTGCGGCACCTTCATTATCAACGGTGTTGAGCGTTGTGTTGTCTCTCAAATCGTTCGTTCATATGGTGTTTTGTTTACCGCTGAAAAAATCAATGGCAAAAACTACTTTGGCGCCAAAGTAATTCCTTCACGTGGTGCATGGCTTGAGATTGAGACAAACTCCAAAGGCGTTATCACCGTCAAAGTTGACCGCAAACGTCGTATTC
Organism: bacterium; assembly: GCA_037131475.1. Classification (GTDB taxonomy): domain Bacteria; phylum Patescibacteriota; class UBA1384; order XYA2-FULL-43-10; family 1-14-0-10-43-13; genus JBAXQZ01. The sequence goes on from JBAXQZ010000031.1 coordinate 1,584, forward strand.
CAATCACCACCTTCATGCGTTCAATCGGATTCAAAACTGACGAAGAAATCAAAGCGATTTTCTCTGACGTTGATGACGGCGAAGACGTTAATTATATTCAAGCGACACTCGACAAAGATCCAGCCAAAAACTACGAGGAAGGCTTAGTCGAGACATACAAAAGAATCCGACCAGGCGATTTGGCTACACCAGAATCCGCCAAATCATTTATTGAAATGATGTTTTTTAATCCTAAAAGATACGATCTAGGTCGTGTCGGACGATACAAACTCAATCAAAGATTAAATCTCGATGTCGAAAACAATCTTGAGAACCGTATTTTCCGCAAAGAAGATCTTGCACAAATAATCCGTGAAATTATCCGACTCAACAATACGCCCAACGCACAGCCAGATGATACTGATGCACTCAAAAATCGACGTGTTCGCGCTGTTGGCGAATCAATACAATCACGTGTTCGTGTAGGTCTACTTCGTATTGAAAGAATTATCAAGGATCGTATGAGCGTCTCAGATCAAGCAGACATCTCACCTCAAGCCTTGATCAACTCTCGTCCAATCGCTGCGGCCCTGCAAGAATTCTTCTCATCATCTCAGCTATCACAGTTTATGAATCAGACCAATCCACTTTCAGAGCTAGAGCACAAGAGAACACTCTCTGCGACTGGCCCAGGTGGACTATCACGTGAACGCGCTGGTTTTGAGGTTCGTGATGTACATACTACTCATTACGGTCGTATCTGTCCTATTGAGTCTCCAGAAGGTCCAAATATTGGTTTAGTTAGTTATCTCGCTAGCTTTGCTCGTGTCAATGATTATGGTTTCCTAGAGACCCCTTATAGAATTGTTAAAATTGAAAACGGCAAAGCCAAAGTCACAGACGAAACGGTCTATATCGATGCTGGTACTGAGGAGAAAACTATTATTGCTCCTGCCTCAGTCGAGCTCGATGAAAACAGTTGTATCAAAGATGATCGTGTTATCGTGCGACGATTTGGGGAGCCTGAGATCGATGATGCGATTAATGTTCGATATATGGACGTTTCACCCAAACAGATTGTATCAATCGCTACCTCACTTATTCCTTTCGTAGAACATGACGATGGTGCTCGTGCGATGATGGGCTCCAATATGCAACGACAAGCCGTACCTTTGATCAAGCCTGATTCACCTGTCGTTGGTACTGGTATGGAAGCATCAGCCGCTCACTATTCAGGTCAGATCGTATTGGCCAAAAACGATGGCGTTGCTACTCACGTTTCATCAAAATTAATTCGTGTCAAAACCAACAAAAATACAGAAGACGATTACTACCTCGAAAAATTCGCTCGCTCCAATCAGGGCACTTCTATCAATCAACGCCCAATTGTCAATCTTGGCGACAAGATCAAGGCTGGCGACGTTATCGCTGATTCTTCAGCCACTGATAATGGTGAAATCGCTCTCGGGCAAAATGTCTTGGTTGCTTTTGCCTCATGGGGCGGCAATAATTTTGAGGATGCTATCATTCTTTCAGATCGATTGGTCAAGGATCATACCTTGTCATCCGTTCATATTGAGCAATATTCCATCGAAGTTCGCGATACCAAGCTTGGACCTGAATTACTAACCCAAGATATTCCAAACGTTTCAGAAGAAGCTCTCTCCAATCTAGATGGCGCTGGTGTTATCAGAATTGGTGCAGAGGTCAAGTCTGGCGACATTCTGGTCGGTAAGATTTCACCAAAAGGTGAAACCGAGCTTTCCTCAGAAGAAAAATTGCTCCGTGCTATCTTTGGCGAAAAAGCCAAAGATGTGCGCGATTCCTCTCTCCGATTACCTCACGGTGAATATGGCAAAGTTGTCGGTGTCAAAATCTTCTCCAAAGAAGCCGGCGATGAGCTCTCAAGTGGTGTATACCAGAGCGTTGAGATCTCAGTAGCACAATTGCGTCGCATCTCAGTCGGTGATAAATTGGCTGGACGCCATGGTAATAAAGGTGTTATTTCTATCATCTTGCCAGCTGAGGATATGCCATATATGCCAGACGGCACACCTGTCGATGTAGTTTTAAATCCACTCGGCGTTATCTCTCGTATGAATATTGGTCAGATTTTGGAAACTCATCTTGGTCTCGCAGCTCAAGCAGGTGGATACAAGATTGCTACTCCAGTGTTCGAAGGTATCCAGATCGAGGAGATCAAAGAGCGACTTCGCAAAGAAGGCTTACCAGAGGATGGTAAGATTCAGCTCACCGATGGTGAAACAGGGGAGCCATTCGCTCGAAAATCAACAGTTGGAATAATGTATATTTTGAAACTTCATCACCTCGTTGACGACAAGATGCACGCACGTTCAGTCGGACCTTACTCTATGATCACCCAGCAACCACTCGGTGGTAAGGCACAATTTGGTGGTCAAAGATTTGGTGAGATGGAGGTTTGGGCACTTGAAGCTTACGGTGCCGCACATACTCTCCAAGAAATGCTTACAATCAAATCAGATGATGTAGTCGGAAGAAGCCGAGTTTACGAGTCGATTATCAAAGGCGAAAAAATCCAAAAACCAGTTATCCCTGAGGCCTTCAATGTTATGGTCAAAGAGCTACAAAGCTTATGTCTAAATGTTGACCTCATTACCTCCAAGGATCATATGCCGATTGAGGAAGAGGAAGTCAGCAGACCAGTTGATTCACTATTACCAGAGGTTAGTGACGATATTATCGAAGAAATTGAGGAAGAAATCGAGGCAGACCTAGAGGATATGGATGCTCTTTTGACTGAAATTGCCGCTGAGCAAACAGATGAATTAGAAGATATTGTCTCAGCCGAAGTCGAAGAATAATAAATCACAATTAAGAATAAAACATTGAAAAATGTCAAAATCAGTGCTGGCGCAGTAAATCAAATAGGATATTACTTACTAGCACTGAGAAAACATATTTCGAATTTCTAATCCCAAATAAGATAAGGAGTAAATACATGCCTAATTTAGAAGTAAAGGATCAGGTAACGGTCTCCGACTTTGAAGCAATCAGAGTCTCAATTGCCTCACCCGAAGATATTGTCTCTTGGTCACATGGCGAAGTTCTCAAACCAGAAACAATCAACTACAGAACCCAAAAACCCGAACGCGACGGTCTATTTTGCGAAAAGATTTTTGGCCCAACCAAAGATTGGGAGTGTTATTGTGGAAAATATCGCAAAATTCGATACAAAGGTGTCATCTGCGATAAGTGTGGCGTAGAAGTGACCAAAAGCGCTGTACGTCGTGTTCGTATGGGCCATATTGATCTCTCTGTTCCAGTTTCGCATATTTGGTACTCTCGAGGCACTTCAAGTGTTATTTCAATGATTCTCAATACCTCTACAAGCGATCTTGAGAAAATCATTTATTTCGCAAGCTTCGTTGTTTTGGGCGTCAATGAAGATCTCCGCCGCGACAGCTTGGAAAGCTTAGAAATCGAATACAAAGAGTTTACTGATGAGTTCAAGAATATCAACAACCCAGGTGGTGAAGAAGAAATTACCAAGGCGCAGATTGAGAAAGTCTACAAAGACACCAAAAGTGAACTCAACGGTCTCAGAGCTGGCGCAACAATTTCAGAGCAGGTCTATCGTGAATTAAATATGAAGTACGGCAATATCATCAAAGTTGGTATCGGTGCTGAAGCCATCCTTGAATTGCTCAAAAATATTGATATTGAAAAAGAAATCGGCATCGCTGAGGCTACGGCCAACAAGCAAGTCGGCTTGATTCGTGCCAAGACACTCAAAAGATTACGCACATTACAAAATATGCAAAAGGCTAATATCGAGCCAAGTTGGTTGATTTTAACAAAAATTCCAGTAATTCCACCAGATCTTCGTCCAATGGTTCAGCTTGACGGTGGACGTTTCGCTGCCTCAGACTTGAATGATCTTTATCGACGCGTCATCAACCGAAACAATCGCTTGAAGCGATTGCTCTCACAAGGTGCCCCAGAGGTAATCTGCCGCAATGAGAAACGAATGCTCCAAGAAGCTGTTGATGCACTCATTGACAACGCTGTCCGCAAGGGCAAAGTTGCTTCATCTGCTGGTGGCAAGAGAAAATTACGCTCACTTTCAGATATGCTACGTGGCAAACAAGGTCGTTTCCGACAAAACTTACTTGGAAAACGTTTTGACTACTCTGGTCGTTCTGTTATCGTTGTTGGTCCAAAGCTCAAGCTTCATCAATGTGGATTGCCAAAAATAATGGCTCTAGAACTGTTCAAGCCGTTCGTTATTGGTCGCCTTATTGCTGATGGCTTTGTTCACAACGTCAAAAACGCAACTCGTTTGATTGACAAGGGTGAGTCATTCGTTTGGGATATTCTCGAAGATATTATCAAAGACAAATATGTCTTGCTCAATCGCGCCCCAACGCTTCACCGTCTCGGTATTCAAGCTTTTCAGCCTGTTCCTATTGAAGGTAAATCAATTCAAATTCACCCGCTTGTCTGTACCGCTTTCAACTCTGACTTTGATGGTGACCAGATGGCCGTTCATTTGCCACTATCTGATCGAGCGCAAGAAGAGGCACGTGATATTATGTTATCCTCCAAGAACCTTTTGAAACCTGCTTCAGGTGACCCAGTGGTAACCACTTCATTCGACATTGTTCTTGGCTGTTTCTACGTAACCTCAATCCAGGTTGGCGCCAAGGGCGAGGGTAGACTGTTTGTTTCTGAAAACGAAGTAATCTCTGCCTACGATAGCGCCAATATTACTGTTGATGCCTTGGTAAAGGTCAAGATGAACAATGGTGAAATTATTGAGACAACTCCAGGCCGTATTATGTTTAATGAAATTCTGCCGGCTGAGTTTGACTATATCAATGATGTCATGAACAAAAAGAAGATTGGTAAATTAGTAGACTTAATTTATCGTCAATTTGGCTCAGAGAGAGCAGCGATATTTTTGGATGATCTCAAAGATCTTGGTTTTGCTTACGCTCAAAAATCTGGCTTCACCTTCGCCGTTTCCGATATTCATATCCCATCGACCAAAAAGACATTAATCAAGAATACCGAAGACACACTTAAAATTGTTGACAAACAATATCGAAAAGGTTTGATCACCGAAGAAGAACGCTACGCCAAAACTGTAGAGCTATGGATGGATGTTCAAGGCAAGATTACTGAAGATATGATGAACGAATACCCAAGAGACAACGACATCTTCCTGATTATGAGCTCAGGTGCTCGAGGTAATATATCTCAGATCGCTCAGGTTTCATGTATGAAGGGTCTAGTTGCCGATACAACCGGTAAGATTATCGAATTCCCAATCAAATCAAACTTCAAGGAAGGTATCAGTGTTTTTGAATACTTCAACTCCACTCATGGCTCTCGAAAAGGACGTGCTGATACAGCTCTTCGTACATCAGAGGCCGGCTATCTGACTCGACGTCTTGTCGATGTTTCACAGGATATTGTCATCACCAGCAAGGATTGTGGCTCTACTGATACACGAACAATCGCCAAAAAATTCTATGAGGATTTGGGCGAGACTTGGGATAAATACATTATCGGCCGTACCCTCGGCAAAGCTGTTGCTGGCCTTGAAGTTGGCAAGAGCATAACCGCAGATGATGTCGCCGTATTGCAATCCAAAAATATTGAGGAAATTGAGATCTATTCACTTCTTGGTTGTCATTCACATCGAGGCGTCTGTCAGAAATGTTACGGCATCGATCTTGCTACTGGACGACCAGTTGAGATTGGTACTTCAGTCGGTATTATCGCAGCCCAAGCTATTGGTGAGCCGGGCACACAGTTAACTATGAGAACTTTCCACACTGGTGGTGCTGCGGGTGAGGATATCACCTCAGGGTTACCTCGTGTAGAAGAGCTATTTGAAGCACGTATCCCCAAGAAACCAGCCGTGTTGTCTGAGATAGATGGAATAGTTAACGTCAAAAAACGTGCTGATGACACTATCATTACAGTTTCAGGCAAAGGCGAAATTTCCGATATTATTGAAATTCCAGAAAATCATAAATTTATCGTTGAGAATGGCGACACTGTTTCAATCGGCCAGATTATTGCTGAAGCAGATGGTGAAAAATCAGTCAAAAGCCACACTATTGGCAAGATCAGACTCTCGGGCAATCGCGCAAAAATTACCAGCAATGGTGACATCGTTCGTGAATATATAGTGCCAAATATTTCTCAACTCAAGGTAAAGAATGGTGATACAGTTGAGAAAGGCCAAGCATTGACCGAAGGACATTTCGATCTTTCTCAAAGCTTGAAGCTCGGTGATAAGGCCAAGACCCAAACTTATATTATCAAACAGGTTCAGACTATTTACGAATCACAGGGCCAAGATATTAATGACAAGCATATTGAAGTTATTATCCGCATGATGCTATCAAAGGTTAAGGTTTTGAATCCAGGAAATACTGATTTCTTGTCTGGTCAAATTGTAAACCGTATTGAGATAGAAGAAGCAAATGTTTGCTTACTCGCTGAAGGCAAGAAGAAAGCCGAGTACGAAGATATTATTATGGGTATTACTCGTATCGCAATTAAGACCGAGAGTTTCCTCTCTGCTGCATCATTCCAAGAGACAACATCTGTTTTGATCGATGCCGCCATCTCCGCCAAAGTCGACCATCTACGTGGCCTAAAGGAGAATGTAATTATTGGTAAGCTTATCCCTGCCGGTACAGGATTGGAACCAGAACGAATCGAAGATTAAATTTTTTCCACCTCCAAAGAGCAATCAGATTGTTCTTTGGAGGTTGGAAGCAGGCCTTTGACAAGGCAAGCAATATATGATATTCTAGCAAAGTAATTAATTTAAGAGCGAACATTATGCCAACAGTAAATCAATTGATCAGACTCGGACGTCAAAAGTCACAAAACAAGACCAAGACTACCGCTATCAAAACAACTTTCAACTATCTCAAGAACAAACCAGTGAAGATCAACCACGGATGCCCTCAAAAACGCGGCGTTTGTATAAAGGTAGGGACGATGACACCAAAGAAGCCAAACTCGGCTTTGCGTAAATTTGCACGCGTACGTTTAACCAACGGCTACGAAGTCAATGCCTATATTGGTGGCGAAGGTCATGAGCTTCAAGAGCACTCAGTTGTACTTATCCGCGGTGGTCGTGTAAAAGATCTCCCAGGTATGCGATATCACATCGTTCGTGGCAAACTTGATCTATCAGGTGTCAAGAAGCGCAAACAAGCTCGAAGTAAATATGGTGTCAAAAGCGCCAAAGAATAATATTATAAATTTATAAATAGTAAGGTGCGAACTATAAAAGTAAAGATAAGAAATATTCTTAGTTCCCCTGAAATAAGGAAAAAATATGTCACGAGGAAATGCCAAGATCAAACGCAATCCATTAAGCCCGGATTCAAAATACGATAGCTTACAAATATCTCAATTTATCAACTACATCATGCTCAATGGCAAGAAGACCATCGCTGAGAGAATTGTTCATACAGCCCTCGAAGCAGCCGCAGAAAAAATGAGCGTACCTGCTGTTGATCTATTTCAACAAGTCCTGAAAAATGTCGGTCCAATCCTTGAAGTTAAATCTCGTCGTATCGGCGGAGCCAACTATCAAGTTCCGATGGAAGTCAGCAAAGAACGCAAAAATACTTTGGCTCTACGCTGGATCATTATCGCAGCCCGCAATGGCAAAGGCCGACCAATGGCCGAGAAGCTCGCCAGTGAGCTCGTAAGCGCATACAACGGAGAAGGTGCTGCCATGAAGAAGAAAGATGAAACACATCGAATGGCCGAGGCCAACAAAGCCTTTGCTCATTTCGCCAGATTCTAATTCAAATAATTCTAGAACTATACAAAAACAAACAACCGTCATTTGGCGGTTGTTTGTTTTTTGACTATTAGACATTTTATACGCTCAAATTAATACAGTGAAGGACGAGTGACATCGAGTCACTCGTCCTTACGGGTGTCGTTGTGAGCCCCATCTGGGACCCAAAAAAGTAAAGCGTTCGCCACTTTTTCTAGAAAACTATCCAGATAATTCGCAAAGGGCGAGATTTTATTGCTTTGGAGCGGCAACCGATTGGGTTGCATTGCTCTTAGCCGCAATAAAGTGATAATGAGAAAACAAACAATTAATTCAAAACAATCCATTTGGCATTGCCCCCTTTGAAGGGACTGTCGGTAAACTCTATTAAAAAGCATTTTTTGTAAAAAAAGAAAAATTA
>JBAXQZ010000032.1:0-9685 GCA_037131475.1 bacterium
CGTTAGCAACACCCCAGGCGTAGAGAATGTTTGTCTAAAAAAGGGGTACTTGACAAATACTGCCGCCATTGTTTCTCGTTTAAGATCGATCGCATGCCTTCGTATTTTTGAAAGTTAGAATGAATTACCATAGCTACATTATACCAAATCGTAGCATATGGTCAAGTTATTGAGGTAAAAGCCCTTACCAGCGGGCAAGTCCTTTGATTGGCACGACCACACAGATATTGAGGAAATAATGGTTGTCGTCAAAGGTGATGGTGAGGTGAGTGATGAGGATGGTGTTTATGAGTATAAGCCTGGCGATGTGTTTATTTACCCCGCCAATACGCAACACAAGATACACAATCCTTCTGACTACGAGCACGAGATGATATTCGTGAGAGTCAAGGTATAGAAAGTAGCAGCCGTTTGCTTAAATATTTGGATGAATAAACTCAGGTAGTTTTTTCTATTATAATTCTCAGATAGCTCGAGATATTTGACACTTTATGACAAATGTGCTAATATGCGATTATTCTACTCTGCAAAGGAGATCCTGAAATGAAAAAGAGTGAGTTCACCGAACGAATAGTTTCCGAAGAGGACCTAATTCGAGCATCCGACAAAATCGAAATAATGAGGAGAGACTCGAGTCCCTTCAAAGGGGCTATCATCGAAGAGCTGAATAAGGCAATTCCTGAATGCAAGGCATATCGTAATGCTGGGATGGCCATACTCGAAGCATTGGGCGATACTCAAGATATCCCTGAGTCGTTCAAAGATTTGGCATTCAAAATGAGGATAGCCAAGAATAGTCTATTAAGATTAATAGATACTGAGACGGATGAGCAATCGGAGCCATTGACCCGCGCTAACTGCCAATGCAAAACGCTCCGAGCTGGGATAATGCCATCTGACTGGACCGAAGTAGATGCGATAAAACTTGGGTCGAAACATCATCCAGAATGTCCTTTACGTGCATAAAGTGACAACTGGTCTTGAACAATCAGTTGTCACCTCTCAAAAACAGAAGAAGCCATCGTCAATTGACCGTGGCTTCTTTTCTTTGTAAAAGTAACTTCTGAAAGTTGTTTACTAGTAATAAAAATAAGTCTTTTAGCAGTCATTTATATTATGAGCTAAAAAATTTCTTTATAGTTCAAATTAGAATATTACAACTAAGTTTTTGCAAGCAAGCTAGGGTTTAAGTTTAAATGCAGCTGTAATCATCTTGATAGCTGATTTTGTATTGGGTGAAAAAGTTACTGATTGATTTTTGTATATTAATTTGAATGAGCTAAATAGTTGGGTTAGTTCTTTGACGGTGAAGTGATGCGCAACTCGCTGAATTTTTTCATCAGCTATGGCCTTTTCTAGTTCTTCAGTAGTTTGAATCCCAGAAGATTGCGTATTTTCTTTAAAAACAAAAAAATCATGATCGTCGTGAAGAAAAGGCTTACAGAGCTCATATCTTTTGGAATATTCATCAGATATTAAGCCTTCATTGATCCAGATTATGCCATTCGGTTTCAAAATGCGTGACAACTCTTTGATTAATTCCTCTCTCATGGAAAGCGGAACGATATTCACCAATACAAAAGAAATTGTTATGGCATTGCAAGTATGATCCACAAAGGGTAAAGGATTTGTGATATCGCAAAGTATATAATCCACTCGAGATTTTTTTGATTGATTGATATTTATGGCTTCTTCGTTTATATCTATCCCCGTTACGAGATAATCCTTCTCTGAAAGATATTCAGATAGTTCTCCTGTTCCACATCCCAAGTCCAGTATCGAATCGCCATTATTGAGAAGCCCAAAAAGTTCGTCGCCAGGAAAAGCGTTTCTACCAATGATTTTATCCGCAGGCACCTGCTCCCAGTAATTTTTGTTGAGTTGGTTTTCTATCATATTCATATCATATCATTTACAACATTATTCACAAGATGATAAGAATTAAACAATTTGACCACATCAGCTTCATTATTTTCTTCAAATTGGACTCGATATTAAGCTACATTGCTGATAAGATATGATTATGGAAAACATTACTTTTATTACGGGTAACGCCAAGAAGGCCGAATACCTAGAAAAATATTTAGGCGTTCCTATTTCTCATCAAAAAATTGATCTCGATGAGATTCAATCATTGGATTTAAAGAGAATTGTTGAGCACAAGGCGCGACAAGCCTATGAAATATTGAAGAGACCAGTACTGGTGGAGGATGTTTCCTTGGAATTTATGGCGCTCGGAGGATTGCCAGGACCTTTTATCAAATTTTTTATAGACAATATGTCTTTTGAGACAATTTGTTCGATATTGGACAACAAAGCGAGGGGCGCTATCGCCTGATGCGTTTTCGGATATTATGACGGCAAGAAATTAAAACTGATCGAGGGATCTCTCCGCGGACAGATCGCCGACAAGCCAGTGGGGGAGAATGGCTATGGTTGGGACAGCATCTTCATTCCCGAAGGCTATAACATTACCAGAGCAAGCATGAATGAAGCAGACGATCAAAAAACATATCTGCAAATAAAACCACTAGAAAAAGTCAAAGACTTTCTAACAAGCATCGCATAGCTCACAGCATCTAACCGGAAATTTTTAAATTCTATATTCATTTACCCCTCTTCTTTCGAAGGAGTGGCCGGGTGAGGTTAAATTTTAAATTATTATGTTGTCATTCTGAACAAGTAAGCTTGAGTGAAGAATCTAGCTGTGCGTTATATATTCCCAACGAGCCCTAGCTACCGGCTCTAGATCCTTCGATAACTCAGGATGACGACCCATTTTTAAATTTTATATTTTAAATTATCACATTGTCATTCTCGGGACCGGCGGTGTTCTGTGAGAGTGGTGCCCGGGAATCTATGGAAAAAGTCAATCTTCTTTTATTCAAGACAAAAACTTCTTTATTGTCATTCCTGGCTGACACTTGAGACACGGCCCCGAAAATTGCTCGATCGGGGTAAAAATTTTAATTACCATAGCACAAGATCCCACTTCTTATGCTTTTAGCCCGAGATGACACCTTTTAAAAAGCCAGAGCGATTAATATTTAATCTCTCTGGCTTTCGCCGAAACATCCATGTTTCGGCTAGATACCCTCCAATTTGTTTTTGAGTTTTTCTATCACTGGTTCAGTGACAGAGACTGAGCTTACAATTCCTATCGGCTCAGCCCAAGTAGAGATTGTTGCTATGTCTGGTAGCTCTCCGTCCGGATCGAGCCGGACAATCTTGCGAGGTGTATTGCTCAAAAGTCTTTCAACGTATGAACAAAAAGAGCTGTCATCATCGCCAATTATTACGAGTGTCTGGCAATCCTTGCCTAGTTTTACTGACGCGGAGACACGCTTCCTCCAGGCCGGGCATCCAGTCTCGATGATTACTGGCGCTTTGCTAGCCCTTTCTCTGATTTTGTCGACAATTTCAAAGAAAAGATCCCGAGGAAAGGTTGTCTGCGATAGTATGACAAAGTCATCCTGCCAATTCAATACATCAAGGTCTTTGCACGAACTGATGATGGTTGCCTTTCCCTGCGAATATTTGAGCGCAGTTTGGGACTCATAATCATCTTTGCTTCCGATGATCAACACCTGTCGATGTTGCTTCGTCATTTCAGCTACTTGCTGATAAAAAATCGCTACAATCGGGCAAGTCGAATCCAAGAGCCTGTTTTGGCTTATCATGTCCTTGGCAAACGCTGACGGCGGAGCACCATATGGTGATATGGATAAAATGTCGCAAGCTCCATAATCGGGTGATTCCACGCTCCTGACGGGCAGACCTGCTTCTTCGAGCAATTTTGCATACCGAAGTGAGCTTTTGGTCATGTAATACTCATGGTAGACAATGCGTCCACCATTTTTCTCAACACTGTGGATGGCAGACTTAATCATTCGCAATCCACGGATTACTCCAAAACAGGGACCAACAAGTCCCTTTTCTGGCAAAAGAACTTTCATGTTGATTCCTCCTTCTATCATACCATACAACTTTTCATCCAAAAAAGCAAATATAATTTGAGTAACCACGTCATATTTCCGATATTTTCGCTTCGATTACTCTCGGAGCCACCTATTAAAAGTAAAAAGCCGATATGCGAATCACAGTTTTAACTGTAATCCATATATCGGCTTTAATGTATTGAGCTTGCATGATCTGATATCATTCAATTCGAACAATTTTATTCCCTTTCACCCCAAAGGTGTAAGTTTTGTCCTCTTTGATCTTACCATACAGATTCTCTGGGCAAGTGTAGACACCTTTGTCGGTGAATATTTTGTAGATGATGCCACTGTGCTGAATGGCGCCGGACGTTGTTTTCTCAACATATACGATCACCGTCTTTTCCGGAGTGAAGTTCTCCAAAACTTTTGGAAGAATTATCGCCATCAATATTGCTAATATGGCGATAACAACCAATAGTTCCATCAGCGTGAACCCACCACTCTTCCTGTACCCCGACTTAAATAAACGATCTTTTCTCATCAGATCCCCCTTGTAGGTTTTGGTCACCGGTAGCCTATAATCTCCAGATGACTCATTGACCGCATTATACTACAAAAATGACTCTGAGTCAAGATTTTTTTCGCGGCAGAATTATATCCAAATATTGCTAATATTATTTTTCTTTGCTATATTCTACAGTATCAGGAAGATAACTTTCTTAACCCAATTTATTTGGGCCCAGGATGGACGTTCAATCATTGCAGGAGGAAATGTCCTATGCAAGGAATACATGTCAGTATGATCAAGTAACCTGGTTTGCACCAGGCGCGGGAGCAAATACATGGTGGAGGAGCCTTTGAGGCTCCTATGAAGGCATGTCGTGACAGTGCGCCTTGGGTTCTATCGATTGGGTAGACTGGCTCCCTTTTCCATTGCGGAGAAGGGAGCTTGAATTTTTTTGGGCGGAAATAATCGCAAATATAACTTAATTATAAAAGTAAAAAGCCGATATATGTAAATCACAGTTTTAATCTGTGATTTTATATCGGCTTAAATGTGTTGAGCTCGTTGGCTCGATTTGCTATTTAATCTGTGTAATATGGTCCGCTTTCACCTTAAAGGTGTAGGTGTTGCGTTCCTGAATATTGCCAAACAATTCCTTGGTGCATTTGTACACCTCTCCTTTGTCGGTAAATATCTCGTAGACATTGGAGCCGTAGCCAACAGTTGTCCATGTCGTTTTTTTAACATAGACCGTCACAGTCTTTTCAGGACTGAGGCGATAAGCAAACGATTGTACTATCATTACTGCTAGTATGAGCACTACTAGAATAACAATCATAGTCTCTATTGCAGTGAACCCTGGGCTTTTCCGATACCCCAACTTAAATAAAAGATCTTTTCTCATCAGATTCCTCCCCCTTGCATGTTTTGGTCTCCGGTAGCATATAATCTCCGGATGACTCATTGACCGCATTATACTACAAAAATGACTCTGAGTCAAGATTTTTCAGGCTCTTATTCCTCCCTTAAATTAGGGGAGGCTAGGTGGGGTATTTTGTGATAATTCACTCTCCTTTCGAAGGAGAGGCTAGGTGAGGTTAAGTTGTGTTAATACCTCCCCTGAGCCCTTCCATTCGACTTCGCTCAGGACAGGCTCTAAATTAGAAGGGGAAATATTGTAAAAATATTGTTTTCCATTAGAAATATTTATTATATTTTCGCTACACTAATTAGTGAAGATCCGATCAGGATTGACAAATGCGAAAAATAGTGTACGATAGAAAAATATTAGTGATATATCGCTAGTATAATTTTTTTCAAGGAGAATTATATTGGGAAAAGACTTTAATGTTAACGGCGTAACATTCGCCTGTGGCATGAGCGTAGTTCAGCCCACAGATGCGGAGGCCAAGTGTCCCTGCTTGTACAATAATGCAGGGGAGCGTTGCAAAGAAAAAATACTTCTCAGCCCAGAAGCATTTCTCAAAGCAAAAGATGAGACTGTTCTGGTGGTAGGGGAGCATCAGCCAGATGGAGAAATCCACGGGCACCGAGTCTATCTCCTGTGCATTGGAGGGGAGCATTACCAGCTCCAAGCCCTTGGCAATGTCCAAGGTTCATAAAAGCGCATTCTCCTCCCTGATATTATTGGGGAGGAGAATTTTTAAATTTAATGTATACGTTTTGAATTATGATTATTTTTAAGATGCGATTTGTGTGCTATGATATTCGTATCATTAACGAAGGGACCAAAAATGTCAATGGAATTTGAATCCAGCCCAGGTTATGAAGCATATAAGCTTGAGCGCAAAGAGAAAATTCAGCGACTACTCGAAAGTGATTCGATGAGTGACAAATTGCAGGGGCTGCTAGAATTATTTCGAGATGTTGCGATGGAGACCACGGATCCGTTGGTCAGAGAAGTAGCAAATAAATTTATAGAAAAATATAGCTTCAAACAACAACTTGAATCTATGGAGGAAGACGCTGATGACACAGATATATATCAAGAGATAAAAAAGCTTGGAATTTTCTTGGTTCACCATCGTCGCATGGGACAATCTTTTCGTGGTGAGAATGATGATTTTGCGCTTGATGATGGGGATGAAGTCCTTGATTTGCACTTGCCACCAGTCAGTGAAGACAAGAAGAAGAATCTTCGATCAAGCGCAGTAGACTCATTTCGAATGATCGCTGAATACATTCAAAAACATAATCTACACCCCAAATATATTACAGGGATTACTTATGAAGCTTTGGCACATTTGGCACCACATTTTGGCTTTGTAGTAGAAAAAATTACCATACCCGAAGAGCTTTGCGAAGCAGTCGAGAGAGTCTATAAGCAAACTGATCGAGCGGAAAAAGGTCTTCCAATCGGCGATATTTCATATATCTATCAGGATAGGGATGCTTTTTTGGAACGTTTTCCCTCCAAATAAAAGTATCAAACACATATTAATAGTTGTAAAAACAAATGTGCTGGCGCTCCTAGGAGCGTCAGCACTGTATATGATTAGAACTCGCCGGGGACTAGCGGCCCGCCCGGTATTTCGCCCCCCTTCAAAGCGCGGGCAAACGTTGGACCTTTGCCACAATGGGGACACCTGACATCGGCAGTCGTCTCATCACTGCCTGGCGAAAGTGGCTGTTGCCAACTTTCACTTTTAGATGTATTGTTGCACGCCGTGCAATGAGTCATGGCTGTATACATAGTTCCCTCCTTGTCTCTAATTTATAGCATTAATTTTTTTGTATGTCTACAGGTTTTTTGTCGCTGTTTACTTTATCTTTATTTGTGGTACTATTGAATCAATGATTAATCTTACTCAAAACTTGAATTGGTGGGCTGTCCTATATTTTGGGCAGTAGTTTTGATGTAAAATAATAATTCTCAATATTGACTGCCCAGAAATGGGCTTTTTTTGTATGAAAAAATATTTATTTAAAAACAAAGGCAATTATTTCTGGCGATGGACTCACCAGTGCTTTTAATATAAAAAAATTATTACTCGTATTAAAATATTATAAAGGAATTATTATGAAAAAAATTAAATTATCAAAAGATGGATATTTCGGTAAATTTGGCGGACAGTTTGTACCCGAACAGCTCAAACCCGCTCTCCAAGAAGTGGCTGCTGCGTTTGAAGAAGCAATCAACGACCCAACATTCGTAGCTGAGTATTTAGATTTGTTGAAAAATTATGTCGGCCGTCCATCGCCATTATATTTTGCGAAGAATCTGACCCGAGAGATCGGAGGCGCCAAGATATTTTTGAAAAGGGAGGACCTCAATCATACCGGTGCGCACAAGATCAATCATACATTGGGTGAGGCGCTTTTGGCCAAAAGAATGGGCAAGAAGAAATTGCTTGCTGAGACTGGCGCTGGCCAGCATGGCGTAGCTCTCGCGACCGCTGCCGCTTTGGCTGGACTTGAATGTGAGATACATATGGGTGCGATCGATATAGAAAAGCAACATCCAAACGTCATCAGGATGAAGCTTCTAGGTGCCAAAGTTGTCCCGGTTTTATCTGGTGGGCGCTGCTTGAAGGACGCGGTCGACAGTGCCTTTGGGGTATTTATGCGCGATTATCAGGAGACATTTTTTGCAATCGGCTCGGTCGTCGGCCCATATCCCTATCCAGAAATGGTCCGATATTTTCAAGCAGTCGTCGGGCGAGAATCAAAGAGCCAGATACTCGAAAGTGAAGGAGTATTGCCGGATTATGTTGTGGCGTGTGTTGGTGGTGGATCAAACGCCATTGGTATCTTTCAGGGTTTTCTCGATGATGATGTATCTCTCATCGGTGTTGAGCCTAGTGGTATCAGCTTCAAGCCAGGAGATAATGCAGCGACTCTATCTCTTGGCGAGCCAGGCACGATTCATGGCATGTTCACATATCTCTTGCAGGATGAAAAAGGTGAGCCGTTGCCAGTGCATTCCATCGCTTCGGGTCTCGATTATCCGGGCGTGGGGCCAGAGCACGCAAGCCTCAAGGAGTCTGGCCGAGTCGAATATGTAACGATTAGCGACGAAGAAGCCCTCGAGGCATTTCAATATTTATCAAGAGTAGAGGGCATCATCCCTGCACTCGAAAGCGCACACGCTGTTGCTCATGCGATGAAGCTTGCCAAAAATTTATCGAGCGACCAGACTATCGTCGTCAATCTTTCGGGCAGGGGAGACAAAGACGTCGATTATGTTGCAGACAGAGTAGCACTTTTGACCACGTAATACAAAAAGCCTCCTCTTGGAAAAGGGAGGCTTTTTGTATTCTAGCTCTTGCAAATCCACAAAAATCAAATTTCTTTTGATTACTCTGGTTTGCCGAGCACTCCATGTGCTCGGTCTGAAAATCCTAATCCTTAGGATGTTGCTTTTGTCGATAGCCAGGTGGCAGTTTGCCATCGCAGAAGTCCTCGTGAGAAATCTTGACAAAGCCATGATCCACAGGGACTTTGACAGTCACAATACCTTCTTTGGGCTTCCGTCCCTTGAATGGCGTAATGCGAAGGGCAATATAGCCCTTTCCATTGCACTTGCTACAGATCAATGCTTCGCCAGTTTTTTCTTTGGTGCCGCAGAATAGCCCCGTTTCTCCGCATGCAGTGCAGGACGTTTTGATAGTCTTGACTGGATTTTTGACTACTTCCTGCAACCGATCGTCTCCTCGAAGCTTCAAATTGCGTTTCGCCAATGCTTCACGAACCTCTTTGACGGAGGCTGGTCCACAGCCATCAATTTTTAGCAGCTCCTTCGCTGAATACTTAGTCAGCTCATTAATAGTTCTGATGCTCGCCTTCCCATAACGTAGAGCATTTTGAGCTCTCTGGCTAAGTCCTAGGGAGGTGATTAGGTTTCGGGTCTTTCGCTTTTGATTCTGCTCCCAGATTCGCGGTATTCGCAGCAATAATCTTACCTTAATATTCTGGATAGATTTTTCCACCGCCGAAAGCCGAACGCCCTCCTTTGTGGCAATCTCCTCATTTGTCATAGGTTGCTCTCTTGCTCCAATATAGAGAGCAAACCTTTTTGCTTCTCGTTCAGTGAGTAGCATGTTAGTCATTCGCATAGCATCCTGCTCTTTGATAATTTCCGGAATGCCTCCCCATGAGATGGGTAGACTCTTCAAGAAATCAAGATACACACTTTTTAATTTCTGGGACATAATAATGTCCTCCTTATTAACCAGAAAAACCACCCGCGTCAGCGGGTGTGTGCGTTTGAAGCGTTAGC
>JBAXQZ010000033.1:0-9564 GCA_037131475.1 bacterium
CTCTATAAATTTGATGAATTTTCTAAAGATTTGCATCAAATCTTGGAGTCCGAGGGCCTTGGCAGCGTCATCATTGCTGGTTATTCTCTGGGTGGGATTGTCGCTCTTGATTTTGCAATTAATTATCCTTCATTAGTCACGGATTTGATTTTGATTGGTTCGGGTTACATCGGTCCGATGAAGCAGTGGCGGGTAGGCTATTTGCTGCCCGTTGCCCAGTGTTTTTTGAGTTTCTGCGCCTTGGCACTTTTCTGGCAAAGAAAAAAGGAGTATTATTATTTTAATCAAGACGAGGATTTGACATACTGGCGAGCGACATTTCTTGGATTCGTCACGATGCCGATATCAATAGACTTTTGGTTAATGAGAGAAATTATTTCTATCAATTATAAGAAATATTTAGATAAATTGAGTGCAAACACACTTATAATTCGCTCCAAAGTTGACCCTTTCGTTTCGGCTGAGGAGGTAAAGACAATGCTTGAAAAAATTCCAAAGTGTAGCCTAGTGATGTCAAGACAAGAAAGTCATTTCATGTCTACGGAGATACAAGTTGAAACTGCAAGTTTTATAATAAATTTTTTAGAAAAAAATGAAAATAGCAATCTTTAGCGATACTTTCCCGCCACAGATTAATGGTGTGGCGAATGTTGTTTACAAGTCAGCAGTAGAGTTGGTCAAACTTGGCCATGAGGTTTTGGTATTCACTATCTCCAATGGCTCTGATGACAAGATGAATGATCCAGAATTATTCAAAGCAGATGGTTTTGAGCTCAATCGGATCACCTCTGTGCCAATTCCCGTCTATCCTGGCTTTCGTTTTGCCCTGCCAATCAATAATGCCATAGTGAAATTGCGAAAGTTTAAACCAGATATTATTCACACCCATACACCCTTTTCTGTCGGTTGGTCGTTAATTGGTCCTGCAAAACTCTTTCATATTCCAGTCGTAGGAACTCATCATACTTTTTATGATCAGTATCTCAAACACGCACATTTGGATTATGATTGGGTCAAAAAATTATCATGGAGCTACACGCTAGATTATTACAACAGATGTGATATAGTCTTGAGCCCCAGTCGATCTTTGGCAGAGGAACTACAAAAACACGGCCTCAAAAAACCATTTGAAATATTCTCAAACAGCGTTGATACAAATCTGTTTCAACCCGTTTTGGATAATGAATCCAAGAAAAAGCTCAAAAAAAGCTGGAATATTGATGGCAAGTCTTTGGCATATATGGGGCGGGTTAGCTATGAAAAAAGCATTGATATTGTTATTATGGCATTCAACGAGGTTATCAAAAAGAACCCAGTGACAAAATTGATGATTATTGGCGATGGTCCCGAGCGAGATAACCTGGAAAAATTAGTTTCGAAGCTAAATATACAGGATAATGTAATCTTCACTGGTTTTTTGCAAAAAGAAGAACTTGTAAACGCGCTTTTGGCCACAGATATTTTTCTGACGGCCAGTAAAACAGAAAATATGCCAGTAGCAGTGATGGAGGGGATGGCGGCCGGGCTTCCGATTGTTGCCGTAGATGCTCTGGGGACTCCAGAGATTGTCAAAGATGGTGTCAATGGATTTTTAACACAACCTGATGACTATATGGAAATGGCCGAAAAGACTTTGCAGTTGCTAAAGGACGAGGAAACTTCTCGGAAATTTGCCAAGGCTTCAATTGAATTTTCATCAAATTTCTCTCAAGAAAATATGGGCAAAGCCCTCGAAAAAATATATCTAAAATTGTTGTCAAATTAAGTATGTGGCATATTTTTTATTAAAATAATAATGAGGAAATTGTCTTATGAAAATTTGTTTATATCTAGAATACTATCATTTCCTAGGTGGGCTAATCTACAAAAAAATAGGGACTGGGCTTCTGAGTTCATACAAAAATCAACGAAAAATACTATCAACGCTCGATATTGAGTATGTTGAGAAATGGGATGATTCATGTGATATATTACAGATCAATACCCCATGGCTTTATTCGCTTTATTTGATCAAGAAAGTAAAACGTCAGGGCAAGAAGGTGATAATTTGGTCGCATGTTACCGTCGAGGACGCCATGGCTGTCTTCCGCTTTATGCCTTTAATTGCACCAATTTTTAAAAAGTATTTAATTTACGCATATAGCCAAGCTGATATAATCTTTGCGCCCACTGAATATACAAAGAGCCTGTTGATAGCTTATGGCCTAGATGCTGATAAAATCGTTGCTCAATCCAATGGTGTTGATGACAAAAAGTATTTCAAGGATGAAGCGAAAAAAAGCTCAGGTATGAAAAAGTATGATATTAAAGATGTTGTCGTCGGAAATATTGGATTAGTAATACCTCGCAAAGGAGTAGATACTTTTATAAATTTGGCAAAAAATTTCGATACCTACCAGTTTATCTGGTTTGGCAAGATATATTCAAGTTTGCTTGTTAGCCCCTTGCCGAAGAATTTACCAGACAATATCCGATTTACTGGCTATATCGATGACATCAATGAAGCATACAACACTATGGATATCTTTCTCTTTCCTTCTTACGAAGAGAATGAAGGTATGGTCATACTGGAGGCCGCTGCCGCCTCTTTGCCGATTCTGGTCCGAGACATACCTGTTTACGAGGGATGGCTAGTTCACGGCGAAAATTGCTTGAAAGCGAAGAATGACGAAGAATTTGTAAAATATCTAGAGCAATTGATTAATGATCCAAAATTGAGAGAACATCTCGGTCAAAATGCCAATAAGTTGGCAAAAACAAGAAGTATCGGGGTAGTTTCAGGGAAAGCTTTGGTGGTATACAAAAAACTTATGATTTAATGGCGAGTAACTACGGGATTAATTTAAAATTTAAAATTTAAAAAAATGAGGGGCGTCATACTGAGGTATCGAATGATTCCGTCATAAGCACGAGCGAAAACACATTGCAAAACAACTACAAAACTTACTAATTGATCATTGAAAATTAAAAAATTAATTGAACCTGTCTGCCGGCGAGGCAGGAATTGGTAATTGATACTTGAAAATTAAATCCAGATTCTTGAATAACCAAATGAGGGGACAAAAATATGAATGAAGAGATCGACACGCAATCTCGGCAAACTACTAATCCGAATAACCAGCAGGTCAATCTTGTCCATTTTGCTGATCAAGCCTCCTTGCCACAGGCTGCGGTTGCCCAGCAACCAATTTCACAACCGGTTCAACAACCAGTTCAACCTCAGCCTTATCCTGTAGCTCCACCAAATTACAATAATGTCGCTCCCAATAGTCTTGCAACCGAGCCACCAAACTTCTTTTCGCCTGCTCAAAACGAGTCTCAGCCTATGGTTGATGATGGGTCCAAAGTGAATCCCAACAAAGCGCTTATATTCTTTCAATCGCTTGATTTGCCCAAGGTCATCATCGCAATATTTATTATTGTGCTTCTCGGTGGTGGTGTATATTATCTATCAAAATCTCAAAACAACAATTCAATTGCTAACGTAAATAATTCAGTTAATACAAATCAGGGTCTGGCTAACGAAAACGTAAACGACGACACGACCACTGGCTCATCCTTGACTGATAATTTAAATTCGAGTAATAGCTCGACAAGTGCATATCCTACTTCAGTGGGAACGACAGGATCGAATATTGATTTTCCTATCCCCGAGACCAGTAGCACGATTGCAAGTGTTGATAATTCAAATCTCAATTCAAATAGTGGGTCATCCAATAGCAATTCGAGCCGAATTTGGAAGATTCTTGATCAATCTTTGGGCCTGACTTTGGATTCACCTGCGGTGAGGATTGGGGCAAATACTACAACAATTTATCCCGTGTCATTATCCTTTGTCGGCAGAAGTGGTGATGATTATTTGCTCAACATTAGCAATACCAAGAATGTTTCCTGTAATATAGTAAATTTCTCGCTCTCTTCAACCAAGGAATATGCTTGTGGGCAGTACCACTATTTGCTTGAATATCTCTCGCTCGATCTGTCTGGCAATTCATTGACCTTGCGCGTTTCTCAGAGCCAGTAGTACTAATTTCGTTTTGAACTAAACAATATTGCAATTTTTAAAAGTGATAAATTTGTTTATTTTCGCGCAAACAGTTTATAATCAAAGAAATTAACTTGAGGATAAAAATATGAGTAAAATTTCGATTGGGATTGATGTTGGCGGGACGACAATTAAGGCTGGATTAGTTGAGGATAATAAAGTTATCTCTGAGGTGATGATATTGCCAACTCCATCGTCACAGGCGGAATTTATCGATGCTTTATCACAAATTGTAGTTAAATTCGACAATCTTGCCGACTCCAATACTGCCATTGGGCTAGCAGTTCCCGGACTGGTTAATATTGCTAATGGCCAGATAATGGGCTCATCGACTTTGCCCTTTCTCTCAAAAATCCAATTTAACGAATTATTCGCCGACCGACCTATAACTTTCTATAATGATGTGGACGCTGCTCTGGCCGGAGAAGTATTTGCCAACGGTCTTCAATCTGAGAATGTCCTTCTGATAAATATTGGTACCGGTTTGGGCTCAGCTTTTTACCTGAACGGCCTTGGCTCGTGGCAGTTGGATCTAGCCGCGGAGGCAGGACATCTCAAAGTTATCCCCAACGGCCGGAAATGCAGTTGCGGGGGTGACGGTTGTATTCAGGCTTACTTTTCTGGCAGGGCACTTCTTCTAGAAGCTAGAGAAAAGATTTCTAGGGAAATAGCGAGTACTAAGGCGCTTTTTGATCTTGCAAAAGCAGGAGAAGCCACTGCGGCAAAAATAATAGAGAGCAATGCTTCACTTTTGGGCGTTGCAATCGCCAATTGCGTAAATCTCTTGGGCGTGGAGAGGGTGATCATCGGCGGGCAGATCGCAAGTTCATTTGAAGTTTTTTCAACTGAATTGGAGGCATCAATCAAAAGTAATATTTTTCGCCTGAAAGAGCGTAAAATAATTATTGAACCATCGAAATCTATCGGATTATCGGGAATTATCGGCGCTGGATATCTGGTTAGCCTAAGTGGAAAATAACCACTTGGCAATTAGTAAAATAGTCAGTATACTTAATATAAGGCTATTTGTAACTTCCTAGTCTTTATTGGGCGTACAAAGAGTGATTTATCTCCCAATATTTCTACAAAAATTAGATAAAGGTTCATATGGCGCAACTTGCTAAAAAAATTCCAAAGAAATTTGTCATCATAGCGGCCATTATTTTGTCTGTGGTGATATTGTATCTTGTTTTTTTCCGACCCAATCCGATCGTTCGGGTCAATTGGAACAAAATTATCGCACAGGATGGGGTCTCCGCGCTCAGCATTGAGGCGCCCGAGGAGGTCGGCAGTGTTGGCAAGATATTTACAGTGACGATTAAGCTTGATACTCAAGGCTCATTGGTAAATGCGGTTGAGAGTATAATTGATTTTGACCCCAAGGTTTTGGAGGTCGTCACGACGAACACCGAGGAATCATTCTGCAAGTTTTATCCTGAAAACACCTTTGACAACAGTAACGGGGAAGTCAGGCTCTCATGTGGTGCGCCATATCCAGGGTTCCGAGGAACGAATAGTATCGAGACTATTCAGTTCTTGACCAAAGCTATTAAGTCAACAGATATCGGAATAAATAAACAAAGTATGGTTCTCTCCAATGATGGAAAGGGGACTAATCTTTTGAAGGATTTTGACTCTGTGTCAGTCAAAATTAAAGCAGGCTTATGAAATGATGGGAGGGAAGAAAAATTTACGAATACTGAGAGTGGCAATATTTGTCACAATTTTTGCTTGTCTTTCGTTGTCTCCAATTATTGCCCTAGCTGCACCAAGTATAAGTCTAGAAGCAGATCGAAGCACAATTGACCTTGGGGGCAACAAAAATTTTCAGGTCAAAGTCAATGTTGATCCAGGTGGTGAAAATGTGACCGGTTTTCGTATGGATGTAAATTTTTCAACCGAGGTCCTAGAATATCAAGGTTCCCAAAATGCTTCAGATTACTTTTGTTTTGAAGAGTCATTGGCCAAAATTAATTGTGCCAAAAAAGGTGGTAGTATCACCTCAAATGGCCTAGCGGTCACACTCAATTTTAAGGGAAGAAATGTGGGCGTTGATACTATTACTTTGAGTAATGTGCGAATGATTCAGGTCGACCCGATCGACACTAGTAAATCCAAAGACATCACTATATCTGCAATTGGTAGTGCACAGATAAGCGTAATAGACGGCTCGGTTCAACCCGTTAATCAAACATCCGGTCAAGCATCTGGCCAATCGTCTGGTGGGAGCTCGGGGCAGTCATCTACTAGCCAAAATTCTCACACTTCCTCGATTGTTGCGCCTACTTCTATTTCGACGCCAATTAAAGCTCCGACCGAGGCAGCGCCACCAAGCCAAACCATTGGCTCTATTCCTCAAGTAATCGGTCCAACAGGGGCGAATAGCGAAGAGATTATTAAGCGGCAAGCTGAGGGTGATGCGGCTTCAAAAGGTATCGTCGAAGGTTTGATGGATAAGAGTCCAATTAAATTTAGTTACCTCACCAATATATTGATGTTGCTGCTTGTCGGTGTGCTAGGGGTCAAGCTTTTCTTCACGGAGAAGAAGCGTCAATTGCAAGTTGAGCGACTCTTTGAGGAACAGATCGGGATGCTCTCATCCCTCGAAAGTAAAGTGGATATATTTGACCAAAAGGGCGACGGTGCAAAAGAAAAATTACTTGATAACTTCGAAGACGCCAAAAACAGTATTTTGACACAGGTCAGCACCTTGGGCAAAAAGATCAAAAATGACAAAGATAAATAATTATCATACAAATTAATCAAGTGTACAAAAAATGAACAAAATCTAAGTTCGAAAAAATATCCTCTCTGAGAGACGATAAATAAAATAAATAATATATTTGACATCTGGTCGTTAATTTCGTATTATAGAAAATATATATAGAGGTTCAAAGTATGATCCATTTCAATAAACAAAAGGCTAAAGGAGATTTATGCTAAAAAGGACTATGACCGCAATTGCTGGAATGTTTTTGGTTGTTTTATTTTTAAGCAACACTACTACTGTTAAAGCCGCAGATGAGGCTGCTGGACGGAGTATCACAATTATTCCTCCTTCATTTGAGCTCTACGCCAATCCTGGCGAGAGTATTACACAGAAACTTCGTGTCAGAAATGATGCGACTGAGGCGGGGAAATATACAGTTATGGCCGAGGACTTCAAAGCAGTCGGTGAATCTGGCAGTGTCGACCTAGTCGATGACCAACAAGCTACTACCTCATTCTCTCTTTCAAAATGGGTTGTCGCAGAGCCAAAGAGTTTTACGCTTGCAGCTGGCGAAGAAAAGGAAATTCCATTCTCTATCAATGTACCAAAGGACGCTGAGCCAGGTGGTCATTATTGTTCTATTTTGATTAAGCTTGGTGGCGATACGCCAGTCGAGAGTGGTGCCGTCGTTGCATCACGTGTTGGCTCGCTAGTTCTTCTCCGAGTCTCCGGCAATGTTAACGAAGATGCTGTTGTTGAGTCATTCAAGGCAAGCAAAGATTATTATCCCAAAAGCCCAGTTGATTTTGAGCTTAGAGTCAAAAATAATGGCAATAATCATATCAAACCAGTAGGTACTATTGTAATCACCAATATTTTTGGTCAAAAAGTAGCCGAGCTTCCAATCGAGGGACTCAACGTCTTGCCAGATGCAATTCGCAAGATGAATACCCAATGGAAATTTACCTCCTTTCTTGCCAATCGATATACTGCCACGCTTGTAGCCACTTACGGGCAACAAAACAAATCTTTATCAGCAACAACCTCGTTTTACGTTTTTCCTAAATTTGTTGGCATTATTCTAGGCGTAATTGTCCTGTTAGTTATTGTTCTCCTTGCTAGCCGAAAACAGATTAAAAAAGCTCTACACAACTTAACAAAATAAGTTTTTAAAGCATTACAACTATTTGGGCAAAGCTCAATCTCGAGGGGTAAGTTTATTGTGATAACAAAAACAAAAAAAATAATTATCCGATTATTAATCTTCGGCTTTGCATTACTTTACGTTCCTCAGGCAACAGCGCTGGATACCTTGGTTGGCACACGTGATGTGATCAGTCGCAATGATATCGGAGAATATGCGGAGCATACGATTACTCTTGGCCTCTCTGCGGAATCAGCGCCTATTGAAACAGACGATTATATTTTTCTGGATATGCCACATTTTTCGAATGTTACAGTCCCCACCTTCATTAGCGGTACGAATATTACAGGTACTCCGGCATTCTTGGTATTGGGATACCGTATCAGGATTACTGGCATAGCAGTCGCAGCAGGTTCATATATAACTATCCATGGCATTACCGCCTCCAATCCGACACAAAGTGATAAGTTTGATGTCTTCATTCGTATAAGTGATGACCCTTTGGGTAATACTGCGCGCAATGAAGCGCATTTAATAGCGACAAAAATTGAAGGTTCTATCACGGTTACTGCACTTTTACCAGCTCGTGTCGGTACCCTTCAGATTTCTGGCCTTTCTGCGCCAAATATGTTTATTACTTTTACCGAAGGTTCGACAGTGATAGGTACTTGCGCCTCGAATGCGACGGGTGTGTTCAGTCAAGTGTTCCCAGGTATCGATCCAGTTATTCACAATATCTCAATCTTTGGTGTTGATGCCGAGCATCGCACGACGCCCGCTTCCTCCGTGGAGATATTTACGCGCCCTTATGAGCTTACAGCAGTGACTGGGGTTGTCCTGGCACCGACCGTTTCTATTGATAAAACGGATATAAACCGAGGTGAAAGTATTTCAATATCAGGGCGATCCGTGCCAAATTATAAGACGATCATCTTTACAAAGCCTCCATTTAGCGCCTTTGATGTTATGGCAGATGCTAACGGTAAATATGAATATACTATATTAGACACCAACTCCCTGCCAACTGGCGATCATGATGTTTATGCTCTCTCTCAAGACGGATTGGGCGTACAAAGTTCGATTAGTTTGACAGCGTTTTTCAAAGTCAAAGACATTACACCACCTGACGATCCTGGTCAGGGGCCAACCTGCGATATAATTCATGGTGATTTGAATTGCGACAATAAGGTCAATATCATTGATTTTTCGATTATGCTCTACTTTTGGAGATCAAATTCAGCATTTGCGGATATCAACAGGGATGGGAATGTTAATATCGTCGATTTTAGTATCATGATGTACTACTGGCAGGGCTAGCAGTTGGCAGTTGGCACATTTTTTTTGAGTGTGTCATCCCGGACTGTAAGCTTGTGGATTCGATTCCACTCACCATGCAGAGCGCAGTCGAACGCAAGATCCGGGATCCCGTCACAAGCGTAAGCGCTTCGATAGAACTTTTCATCCTGTCATTTCGACTCGGTGAAACCGGCGGAGAAATCTTTAATTAGGATTAGTCACAAGATCCTGAAATAAAGTCAGGATGCCGAAAATGAAAGTTTGTAAGGGAAATCGAATCGCTATTCTGATAATCGCCCTAGTCCGATAATGGCAAGGTTAATAAAAATATAATCCGCCACTCAAGATGAGTATTTTAAAGTATAATCT
>JBAXQZ010000034.1:0-9519 GCA_037131475.1 bacterium
TTATCGATTCAAATGAAAAGATTGGGAATGCTCTTAAATGGATAGCAAAAATATTAGAAAGAGCTAAGATTCCTTATGAAATAACAGGTGGCTTTGCTGCTTGTGTTTATGGATCTCAAAGATCGATTAACGATATTGATATTGATATCCCAGAAGATAGATTTGATGATATTTTGCCCGATGTTAAAGATTATATTGCCTATGGGCCTGCACAATTTAAAGATGAAAAGTGGGATTTAAAGTTAATGACTTTGAATTATAAAGGGCAGGAAATTGATATTGGTGGTGCTTATGAAACAAAAATATACGATGATACCTCCAAAATTTGGAAAAAATGCCTGACAAATTTATCCACCGTTAGGACAATGAATTACGAAGACATAGAGATGCCGGTTGTCGATCCTGGCGATTTGATCGAATATAAGAAATTTCTTGTCGATCCAAAATTCCCACAACAAGAAAACGATATCGAATCAGTCAGTAGATATATTGGCAAAGAATCGCTATCTTGTTTTTACGCGAGGTTAAAGGAATTAATTAGTCGTAATAAATTTGATCTAATAATCGGTGCAGGAGATTCTGGTCAAGTCATGGCTTGGATCACGAGAGAAATATTTAAAGCACTTGATACAGAAATTCCACAAATCGTTGTCCTGCCGATATATCGTCATGCCGACGAAGCAGAAACAATTCTGTTTAACAACAATATTTTTACAAAAGAGTTGAGGTCCAAAACAGATTTATCCAAAGTAAAACAAATTCTATTTGTTGACGATGAAGTAGGCAATGGCACGGTGGTTAGCGCCGTGGCCGGCTTAATACAAAATGGAGCTGACGATAACGAGGAGCGGACAATAACTATTTTGTCAGAAAACAGGGGATACAATCCACCAATTAAAATTGCCGGAAACACAGTTTACTTCGTTCCATCCAGAAATGTAGAAGCAAATATTTATAATGCAATTCAATATGTTGTACCGAAAATATTGCGGATGAAGACCAAGGATGCACTCAAAGACCTTGTCGAATATCCAAGCGAAAAGTTAGCATTAAATGTTTTACTAGGATTATCAATAAAGAAATTTAATGATTGTGATCCAATATTTTCTGATCAATATTATATTATTATGAAAGATCGGATTGAGGATTTTGAGCCTACAAGAATCGCGTTTGAAGCTGAATTAAAATCGTCAATCTATGCTTTAAAGGAAAAGAGAAGATAATATGATCAAGTATGAATATTTTGAAAAAGTGGGTATCCGAATCGGCAAAATAACCAAAGATACATCGGGGACAGAGTCAGTGACGATTGGTGATAAAACATATACTTTTGAGTCTAATTTTCTGTTAGTTAGCGCGAGGAAACTAAAATGAAATTATTTCTAACCTCTCAAGCTAATATGGTTTTGGATAAAATCGTATCGATGATTGATAAGCCAGCAAGTCAATTATCTGTGGTTTTTATTCCCACAGCTGGCAATCCATATGGCGAAGACAAGCCATGGATGGATGCCGATCGCGATAAGCTTGATGAGCTCGGTTTTAAAGTAATGGATTTTGATATAGACGGCAAAAGTGAAGATGATGTCAGGGAGAAATTATCAGAAGCTGATGTAATCTTTGTTGCTGGCGGAAATGCATTTTATTTACTGGAAAAAATGAGAAATAGCGGGACCGACAAAGTAATCAACGAATTGAAAGGTTCTGATAAAATCTACATCGGATCAAGTGCTGGTTCTTGTATCGCTGGCCCTGATATCGAATCGCTTGCAGCTTTCGATGATCCGTCAAAAGCGCAACTCAAATCGAGCAAAGCATTGGGATTGGTTGATTTTGTTGTCCTGCCTCACGCTGGTAAAGATAAATATGCACCAATTCAAGGCAAGATTTTAAAGGATTTTTCGGATAAATATAAAATAATTCAGATCACTGATACTGAAATGTTGGATAAAAATGGCGATAAATATTGAGGAGACCAAAATGAACTATCATGGCACGATTATTGAAGAAAGTTTGGAAAATATAGACGTTTTAAATGACGTAAAAATCATCTCAACAAAAGTTGAGCAAGTAGTCGAAGAACACAAAACTCCTTGGTTAAAACAATGGACGCTCCACAAAGTGGAAATTCTCGAAGATCAAGCCGGGAAAGTTGCTGATGAAATAAGTAAGTCGCTCGATAGCGATCATGGTGGCAGCTGGTATACCGATTACAAAAATGATAATTGGCATTATATAATCTTTAGAAACAAAGTATTCAAAATTAATCGAGAGAATGTTGAGGAATACCAGGCTGCTCAAGATTATGGCATCTCCTTGGGCATTCCTGCATACCAAGTCGACTTTACCAATATTCGCCCAGAAACGACATTGTTCATGCTCGTATCAGTCGATGGGAAGATCTCTACTGGCGACAATGATACTATGGACGTCGACAAAGATTATCCAGAAATCCAAGGGGTAAAAGACGGCCTTCATCAATATTACGATATCGAGCAAACTACGGACTTATACTCGCTCAACTCCGGTCGGGTGATGGCCAAAATGGGAGTTAACAACAAGGAAGATGAGCCAAATAAAACTCCTGTAAATTATATCGTCATTGACGATAACCATTTGACCGAGAAAGGCATATTATATTTGACCAAAAAGGCGAACAGGCTTTATCTAGCAACTGCCAATGAAAATCATCCAGCGATTACAATGCAAGTTGAAAATCTGGAAGTCATCAGCTACAAGGACAAAGTAAATTTTAAGAGCTTATTTATGAAATTCAAAAGCGATTTTGGCATAGATAAAATCACTATCCAGACCGGTGGCACTCTAAATTCGATCTTATTGAGGCAAGGTCTGATCGATCACATATCAATAGTTTTGGCCCCCTGTTTGGTAGGCGGGAAAGATACATCATCTTTGATCGACGGCGAATCTCTGCATTCGAAACAAGATTTGATAAATATCAAACCGCTCAAATTGATTAGCTGCGAGCAATTAGACAACTCATATCTTCATTTGAAGTATGATGTTTTAAACAAGTAATAAGATTCTAGGAAAGTCGAGGAAACCATGGCGTTGCATCAAAAGCAAATTGCACTGGAAAGTATAAAAGATCAAGATTGGACTGGCAAAAAGGTTTTGGATATTGGCTGTAGCAATGGCAATCTTTCGCTAAGGGTAATGAGAAAAACCAATGCCGAGGAATTATGCGGAGTAGATACAGCAATGGACAGGATATCTAAAGCTTGTGCACTTGCGAACAATAATCCTACGGAAAAACTTTCCTTTTTTGTAGCCAACGCAGATAATCTAAAGAAAATCGCAAACGATTCTTTTGATATTGTTTTTTCCAACATGGCTTTTCGGCAATTTAAAGATAAGCAAAAATCTCTGGAAGAAATTCACCGCGTGCTCAAGCGAGGAGGAGAGGCATTTATTAATTTTAATATCGAAAAATCCCCAACCTGGTACCAGCAGGAGGTAGTTTATAATAAGCTTTTCGGCGATCCCAACAAAGAAGTTAGCCGAGCAAAAAACTTTGATTCATCTGAGTTTGAGCCGATGGTCCAAAAAGCAGGCTTTACCGAAATCGACATCAAAATTTTTGATAATGTATATTACTATCAAAAATTCGATGAAGCGGTGGACGAAAACGATGACAACTTCTTTGCTAAAGAAAAAGGACTTACACTGGAGCAGAACCGAAAATTAAATAGTGAGCTTGAAAAATACATGGAATCAACCAGAGAAGAAAAAGGCATTCCAGAGAGCTGGAAAATAATGTTCGTTAAGTTAAGGAAATAATCAGATAGGATTTAAATATGATTAAGTATGAAGATTTTGAAAAAGTAGACATTCGAATTGGCAAAATAATCAAAGTTGAAGATACCGAAGGACTTAGAAACCCAGCTTACAA
Organism: bacterium; assembly: GCA_037131475.1. GTDB lineage: Bacteria > Patescibacteriota > UBA1384 > XYA2-FULL-43-10 > 1-14-0-10-43-13 > JBAXQZ01. The sequence goes on from JBAXQZ010000034.1 coordinate 3,914, forward strand.
AATGACCATTGATTTCGGATCAGAAATCGGGCAAAAAATATCACTTGGCCAATACACCAAGAATTATTCCAAGGAAGATTTGCAAGACCGATTGGTAATGTGTGTTATTAACTTCGAGCCAAAACAAATTGGTCACTATACCTCAGAAGCCCTGACTCTTGGCTATAAGGACATAAACAACAACATCGTTCTAGCTATACCAGAAAGAGAAGTAGCACTCGGCGAAAGGATGTTCTAAAATGGTAAGCCAACTTGTAGGCGCGCTAATTCTTGGTTTAATCGGTGGGTTTATTCCTGGCCCTGTTGTGGCTGCAATTTTTACAGAGATAATGCAGGCCTCCGTTTTAAAAAGTTTTCGGATTATATTCTGGTCAATACTAACTGAAATAGTAGTTGCGTTAACTAGTCTAATTTTACTCTCGTCGTTGCATTTGCATGAAGACTTTTATAGAGGGATTTCTTTTATTGGGGCAGGAGTTTTAATTTATATTGCAACTTCAATTTGGAAAATTGATAAGATCGACACCGAGAAAAAGGTGCATTTTAGTTTGCCAACTATATCGTTGATGATCTTAACAAATGGGGTTTTGTGGGCTTATTGGGCAACCTTTTGTATTCCCAAGGCCATTATTCTAGGTGAAAAAGTAATTTTGGGCCAATATCTATTCATTGGGTTAGTCGAGATCGGCTGGCTCATCTCGACGGTAGCAGTAGCTCTGGTGTTTTCATTATTTAGAAAATTATTATCGAACCAAAAAGTAATTTCAATAATGTTCAAGATATTTGCATTGGCCTTTGTATATTTCGCCTTAAATATGATCTATCAGAGCTTAAGATATTTCTTGAAATAACAACCAATCCATTACACCAGCAAACAGCGACTTGGGCGGTATGGGGTGGGGTCAAGACATTGAAAAAGTGACAGAACGAGCAATTATAAAAAATGTGGAGTCAACGAGCGCAATGCTAGGTTAAATTTATGTACAAAAAAACCAGAGAAATCAATGCTTAATTGCTCTGGTCTTTGCCCCAAGAATATCTTGGGGCGGGAAATCCATTTACTGACCTCGCGACGGTTAGGTCGCGAGAGATTCTTGTGCGATACCCCGGACAAACTTATCGGGGTGTTTTTTGGCGCATTTGCGGATCACTTCACGAGCCTTTTCGTCATTGATAGCTCTATAGTTATGCGCTCGCGTTCACGCCTTATAATGTCTCTCGGTGCAGTCTTTAGTTTTTCGTAGAAAATCTTATTATACGAATTCAGTTCTTTTTGCTCTATATCCGAAAAGAGTGCAGTTGACCTTAGGGTATCGAGACGATCAAAATCATAACCAATGTTAGCTCTGTTTTCATCAGCAAAATATACTTCCAATCCTTCCTTGGGCAATACTAGATTAAACCTTGCTTCGTTTTCTACGGTGTAAGTAACGGCTCTTGCTTCACCATGTCTTTTAACTAAATGATTCTCAACAAGCTCACTAATATCACGTTGCAAGGTTCTTTCGTTTACTTTAGCAAAAGTAGGCAATACAAGAAGACCCGACAAAGAATTGGTGCCACTTATGAATGCAATGATAATTTGTTGCTGTCTATTTGTAATGTTCATAATAATATTATAGCAAGTATCCCGACAAAAGCAACAAGTATCCCGACAAAATGTCGGGATACTCAGAACAACTACTCCGAGTTGATATTGTATGATAGGTCTAATATAAAGACACGCCTAAATAAATATACAATTTAATAACAGCCGGTGTGGCATCAATGACTATATTTAATGCTAGAAATCGTTTTGAAGTGGGCTCCGATATTGAGACAAATTTACAAGAATCTTGACGATCCTGTATTTGATCATCATCAACGCCCTTAAAAGCAAAAACCAGAGAAATCAAATAGTTTTAATCACTCTGGTTTGCCCTCAACAATTCAATATGTTAAGGGTCTGATGCGAAAATCCTTGTATCAATCATCCTTACAAGGTTAGTCATGCTATTGCTTAGACGCGCAAGAAGCTCTTAAGGGCGCGCTCTTCGCCTCGCTTCCTCATTGCGATACGCAATTAGCTCTTTGGGTTGTGCCGGCAGTAGTACAGTAGCTGCAGTAGCACGTTGAAGCTCGGCTTGATTCGCTGAAAATGCCTTACCCATGTACAATTCGCCAGCATGTTCTGGCGCGTCGAGAGGAATGACAAATTGGTACGTGTCTTGCGGTTCGTTTTTCACCAATTGCTGGTAGACTTCGGGAAAAAGCGAATTTTCAACGACCAGCACAGCGCGATAGTCCTCATTTTCCACGATGACAGAGTCACCAAAGTGTGCTTCTGCCCACGGTATGACCACATTCTGGCCATAATCAGTCTGAGTTCCCGACAACACGATTCTCGTCGTTTGCATTGAGATCCTCCTTCGAAAAAATTTCCCCGTGAAGATCATATTCTCCACTGGGATTTGCCTCAAGCATTGAAAAGACTGTACCACAATATTATTATTCAAACAAGGCCGAAAAAGTCCAACTGCCTTAAAGCATAATCGTGCCCAGTCTCACTATAAAAAAATGCTCCCGTCTCAATACTGAGACGGGAGCCACATCGACGCTCGCCGTCAACCGGTGGTTCGGGCCAACGCTGCTTTCATCTTCTCATCTGGCTCTGGGGGTTCTGGTAGCTTAGAGTAGTACAGATTGCAGATGCACTTTGCTGTCTCTGCAATGGGTCCGTCAGGGTGCCGTGCCACTGAGATTCGCGTGATAAGCCCATCGAATCTTTGCCAAATGTTGGCATTTTCGATCTCGCGTGCCGCGAGAAGAGAATCCGCCACTGCCTCCGGAGCATTTTGCCAGACAAATTCTAGAATCTGGCCATAGTCGTGGTAGCCATCGGATACTATCTTGATCAGGTCGATGCTATCAATTGGAACCTCGCCAGAAATCTCATCCGTCTTGGCGACCCGTTGTTCGGGCGAGTCGTTCCATACCAACTGAACTAAATCTGCAACGGTGTATTTGTTATAGCGACAAGCCGCTGTAACCCTTCCACGCGTTGTCCTGTCATGGGCCTTCTCTTTGAATTTCTTCCAAAGCTTCTTGGCCCCGGATTCGCTGCTGGTGCACTCGGTTTCAATAATCTTACCGTTTCCGCCAATCAGCATAATCACAGTTTCTGCAAACATGCCACCTTGTCCTGGCATAATCCACCTCCCTTGTCCGCAATCGATTAGTCGATATATAGGACTGACTACAATAACACAAAAGACACAATATAGCAAGATAATTTGGGAAAATTTTGAAGATTTTGAAAAATTCTAAATCGAAAGTTAACACCCAATAAAATAATACATACCAATTAGTATGCTATAGCGTGTTATTTGGCATGAAATTTAGCCTCAAAATCGTCAAATATTAGAAAAACAAATAAAAACATACCAATTAGCACGCTATAGCGTACTAATTGGTATGTTTTCTAAATAATATATTTTGAGCCAATATTTTTTATCATTAAAAGCGCGAATTTTATAAGATTGGTGCTGCGCTGAGAGTCGCTTTCACCACGCTAAGGATGATGGACTGGGACGAAAATCATTGTTTACCTTCTGCGACATTATACTAGGATGGGAGCCGGTTCTGCGAGAAATATACCGATTGGCTCGGGTCATATTGTTATAAATCCAACTTAAAATCAATGGGATCTGCCTAAATAGATTGTAAATTAGAGATAATTGTGATATAAATTAGAGTCCAATTAAGCCGGAATCTCGGACTTATGGGCAAAGGAGATACGTCGATGAAAGAGGACTCGAATAACCTTTGGTCGTTCGTAGTGAGCGCAGAAGGTCCAATTCACCAAGGTACGACAACCTTGGAGGACCGTCATCGTGGCCTTTCCAACGGAGACTTTGCGGATGTGAAGCTTCCCTCGGAAGAAGCGGGAATGTGTTGCGACTCTCTCGAGCGTGTGATCCAGCATTATCGGATCAATGATAGTGAAAAGTTGGCACGCCTTCGGGTCTATGCCGACTGGGTGATTTTCACCCCTGTAGAATCTCGATATGCAGGACGCGTTTGGATGGTCCTGCGTGGTGCTCTCAACCTCGAATGGCAGAGCGCCGACGACAGATCAGCTCTTGAAGAGCTGTGCGAAAAAGTTTTGGCGGAGACGGAGTTGATGTCTCCGGAAGATGTCGACATGTTCGAAACACCTGCACCTGTCGGTATGAAGATCGAAATTGAGGGAGTTTGCGAAGGCGAAGTCGTCCTCCACGGATCTAATCTTATGACGGGCATTTCGCAGGTGTTCTGTCTGCATAATCGTCAATCGCTCTTGGTTGATTCGGAATTCGAGCAGCGTGTTCAGTTGCTCGAGATTTGGGACTACCCTGAGCGGATCAAGGTAGACGTCTGCGAAAGCCCGGACGCCCGGTTGGCCAAGTATCCTCAGATGAGTAATAAGACTTGAGAATCTGATCTCGCCACTATGTTTGCCGCTCGTTCCCACCATAGGACGAGCGGTTTTTTATTATCTACAATCCGCTCATGCCCAATATCCACAAAAAAAAAGACCAGTCATACGACTGCTGTATTTTTGTTGGACTATGACGAAAAAACTTGGAACACATTTTCCGAGATGGTGCTCGAATGGGATCCGTTCTAAGACAAATATATGCTTGCAAAAAAGAACTTTAACAACTTTGAATATGCCAGAAAACAAAAATCCCACTTCTACTTTCAATGTTTGATTGAAAACAGGAGTGGGATCCTGCCGCCTTTTAAGGGGCGGCAGGGGGTATTCCTTCACTCTTCGGCAATCGCCTCAATGGCGACGGCCGTTTCTTCTGCCCGCTCGACGCGGCGCCAGCCTTTCGACTGGCTGTTGCGGCGAGCAGCTTTCGCTGCTTCACGCCGCTCGTTTTCGACGCGGCGCTGTTCGTCCTTGAAAGCGAAATCCGCTAGCTCTTTCGGCGAAAGCTCGTGCGCCCGTTTGGCGCCGAGTGCCTGGTATACTGGGAGGACATGCTTCTGCCAGGGCCAGCTGCCCTCTTCGTCTACCTCTATAATGCTTTCAAGGACGTCCAGAACGGTTTTACCGTTCTGGACGAAGTTGATGTCAGCTCCGGCTTTTACCAGCCGTTCGACAAGCTCCGGCTTGCCATCATGACTGGCCCAGAAGGACCAGTGGTAATCACCTCGGTGGACGAAACAGCAGTCGGGCGCGTTTAGCGCCACGAATTCGACATCCTCGTCAGTTAGCTGACCAAAAAGGCCCAGCATGACGCGAGCTGTCTCATGGTCGACGGCAGTTTTCTCAGCCCCTTCCAACGAACCGAGATCGAGCACAATACGCTCGGTACCCCAATCGGGGTTTTGAATCTGAACAATGCGTATTGGAATGCTGCCGACTGGCAGAGCCTGCCCAGCAAACCGGAAATCGACGGTCGAACCGTCGAAGTCATTGATGGTGGTGAAGATCACCGCCTGTTGGTAATTGCTCATATTGTCTCCTCTGACCCTTGGCCTTAACTCCCATTACTGGTGAGTGGCCTTTGGGTGATCGGACGGATCATACGCAATACATGGTTCTAGGAATATAGTTTAGCTACCCGAAATAAATG
>JBAXQZ010000035.1:0-9487 GCA_037131475.1 bacterium
GTACTATTACCAATAATGCATAAATTAAATATAAAAAGATTCCCATTTTTGCCTCGATTTATTTGTGAAAATTATCGCTACAATTAATTGTATCACAAAATTGACAAAATTCTAACTAATCTTTAGCCTATAAACATCTTTTGATTCTTTGATAAAATCAGGCTTTGTTTGCAAGTTAATGAGTATAGTATTTTTTTTCACCAATCGTTGTTTCAAGACCTCTTTGAGTATCAAATCAACCGACATGCCCTTTGGTTTGCCTGCGAGAATTTGCTTGATGATATCCGCCACAGTTCCTGGCAGATAGCCCCATTCGCTCAATGCATAAATGCCACGGCCAACCAGAACGAATCTTTTGTCTGCGATAAGTTCATTGTGGACAGTTGCTTTGACAATGTTTTTCTTCTCAAATTTTTCATCTTTAATACGGTTTGCAATTTCATCGAAATGCATTGGTTTGCCGTTCTTTTTGAGTACAAAATATATCTTATCACGGACATTTCGTGGATTAACTTCTGGCCAAGTCGTAAGCCCAATCTTGTTCTCCTCAGTTTTGACCAATTTCTTACTGATTGAGGGCAACTCAGACAAAAAGGTTAGCTCGTATTTCTTATGTTCAGGGTTTGCATTCAAAAGAACTTCCATCGTTTCTGGTCTCTTCGATTTCTGCAAATGATCTACCCATTCATTGATAACTTTGATCACTTCATCCTTTGACAGTTTTGCCAAAATCCAACCAGCTTCCAACTCTCGTGTTTTTTCTATTTTTGAGATTTGAGGCATTAATACAAAGATCAAATGCAAAGAATTAAATTCATTTCTATCAAAAGCATATGAACTTTCAAGAAATTTTTTGCCGATATTTTCGTGACTTGTTAAGCCACCACTTTTTTCAAACGATTCGATAATCCGGTTAGTGGAAAGCTCATGCTTGGTGGCTATCTCTGAGGCTAACTTCTTGAGTCCTTCGCGCTCGATCTGACGGATTCTTTCTCTGGATAAATTTAGTTCGCGACCGATTGCAGAGAGAGTCTTTCGATCTGTTTCTATACCAAAACGAGAAGTCACAATCTTCTTTTCGTTGACTTTTAAATTTTCTAGTGATTGTTTTACAATCTTGAATGGGCTAAACTCTTTAATTGTTGTCATAAGAAATCTTATTTTAAAATATTAATTAATCGATAATTACATTTTCCAGTGCCGCCCACTCGCTCTCGCACTCTTCGGGCACTGACACTGTCATCTTGCTACCAATATTAGCTTTGAAATATGTGACAGAAGCTTGCAATATTTTGTAGCTGCCACTTGGTGTTTTAACTATGCATTTATTGCTATCTATCATTTCCAGTGTGCCAATTAGTTTTTTGCGTTTAACTGGACCAATCTGCTTAAAAAGAAACATACCTTCATCAGTAATAGACAGTTTTAACATGTCTCCCGGCAAAAGCTTGGATTTTGAAGCATAATTAGCAGAAACGGGATATTTTTTACCACTTGAGTCTACCATAAACTCGCCATCGAAAATGCCTTCGATCTTGTTGCCATCATCAGAAATATTAAGATCCTTTGCGCGATTAATAACTTCTGTCGCAAAAAGTAGATTTTTCACTTGACGAATATTATTTTCAGCTGCATCGAGTAGCTGCTTGATAATTTGAAGTTCTTTTTCTTTTGACATTTTATAATTATTAATCAAAGATGTTAATCAAAATATATACTGCTTATTAAATTACACTACCATATAATTACTATTACGTCAACAAAAAAAAGTTTTTTGTTGGCTCCAAATTAAAACTGCACTACCTTGCGATCAAATAACCCTCATTTCCAAATCAAAACTGCACTTGCACTTTTAGTTTAAAATTAAAGTAAGAAATTACTTAAAAAAGGAGCTAAAAATGACTCAGTTGCATAAACGGTTCTCAACAGATCAGATAAAAATGATCTTAAATCTTTACATCATGAAAAAAATGGAACTCAGCGAAGTCTTGAGCCAACTTGGCATTAAAAAGCGTCAATTCCAGTCCATATTAGCTGAGTACAAAAAAGACAAAGTAAACTTTTCAATAGAGTATTCCAGGAATCTACCCAACCGTAAGCTTGACGATGATATCGAATTTCTCATCATGGAAGAACTTGAGAAAGAAAAGTTACTAATCAACAACCGGGCAATACCAATAAATGAATATAACTATTCGGCAATTCGAGACACAATCGATTCTGCAATCGGCAAACGTCTTGCGGTTCAGACAATCATCAACAAGGCCAAGGCTTGGGACTATTACATTAAGGATAAGCCAAAGAAAAGACTACATGATAGAGAAGTCTTCACTGACGCAATTGGCATGCTTATGCAATATGATTCTTCACATCATCTCTGGTCACCCTTTGCTGATAAAAAATGGACATTAATAACTAATCTGGATGATCATTCCAGAAAAATGCTCTTTGGAGATTTTTTTGAATTTGAAACAGTTTGGAGTCATATCCAAGCACTAGAGGCAGTAACTCTAAAATATGGGGTTGGTCTTTCGTATTATACAGACAACCACGCAATCTTCAGGTTTTGTTGCAATAGAGACAGCATTTGGGTAAATCAAATCAAAGGAACTGACGATGTTGTTACACAATGGCGACAAGTTGTAGAAGATTGTGGTATGAAGGTTATCTATGCCTTATCACCCCAAGCCAAAGGCAAGATCGAGCGCCCGTATCGTTGGTTGCAGGACAGAATTGTTAGAAGGTGTGCCAAAGGTGGAGTAAAAAATATTAATGATGCCAAAGAAATTCTCGCTGATGAAATTTATCAATACAATAACAAAAGAGTTCACAGTACAATTAACGAAATACCAGAAATTAGATTCCAAAGAGCTATAGATGAAGGCAGAAATATGTTTAAACCATTTCAGTTAGCCGAACCGTTTCAATCCACTAAGGATATCTTTTGTCTCAGAGATCAGAGAAGGGTTAATGGTTATGGCCAAATCTCCTGGCAAGGCAAAGTATTAAAAGTTCATAAGAATATTCCAGTTGGCGCAATAGTAGACTTAAAGTCAATTCCCGAAGAGCCAACACCGGAACTTAGACTATGGCACGATAACAAACTGAAACAAATATTCAGATTTGTTAAATAATTAACAAAGTGCAGTTTTAATTTGGAAATGGTGCAGTTTTAATTTGGAGTTAACACAAAAAAAAGTTTTTTTTCAAAACTTTTTTTTGGTAGATTATATGACCATATTTAATGCATAGGTGGCGGTGCAGAGCTGAGGCCTGGTAAGTCGATCACATCCACTCGAGAACGCTCAAGTATCTCCTGTTCGACAACCTCCTTGGGAGTACCGTATTTGAGACGCGAAAGCTCCTTGATCGCGGCGCCAAGCTTGGGATTACCCTCATAATCATCGGGCCAGATTGTTTGAATATTAAAAGGTCGTGCAGGCGCACCATCAATCAGCATTCGACAATACATATTATATTTATCAATTGTAGTCAGATCATCAGCCTTGAGCGGATCAAAATATTTTGCAATCACCTCAGAATCAGCTGCACCAATCCGAAAAGCCGCAAGCGTACCAGCATTACCAAAGACAGCAGCTCGAATCTTGTCATCCAATTGCTCGATATATTGATGTGTTATATATAGCCCAAGCTTATATTTCCTTGATTCAGACAAGATTGTCGCAAATACGTCAGTAATAAAATTCTGAAACTCATCCACATACAAGAAGAAAGGTACGCGATCTTTTTCCATTATATCTTGACGAGAAAAGGCGCCCATTGCGATCTTTGAAACAATAATCATACCCAAGAGAAAAGCATTGATCTCCCCTATCATACCCTTGGATAGATTGCAGATAAGAATCTTCTTGTTATCCATTACGTCACGAAAATCAAAGGAAGATTTGGTCTGACCGATAATATTGCGAATCATATCATTCGTCATAAAACGACCAAACTTTGAAGTAAAGTAATTCAACATCTCAGATTTATGAAAATCAGCCGTTTTGGCCATCTGTTTCTCCCAGAAAGATCGCACTACAGGATCAGTTACATATTTAACACGATCCTTCTCAAATTCTGGATCAGTAAAAATACGAGGAATATCGATGATAGTACCTCCATCAGGATGAACCATCAGAGTCAATGCTGCATTGCGCATCCAATGCTCAAATTGAGGTCCCACCATACCAGTCTGATTGGGGTCAAATAATTTTTGAAATATTTGCAATGATTCTTGGACCAAGAAATCGCGCTGATCCGGCGTCTTCCATTCCAGCATATTGAGCCCCATCGGCCGCTCCTTGTCCGCCGGATTGAAATATATAACATCATCGGCACGCTCCTTGGGAATATGATTGAGAATCCACTCCGCCGCATCACCATTGGGGTCAAGATAACAAACACCATGACCGTCTTTGATATCTTGCAAGATCATATTTTGCGCCAATACCGTCTTGCCCACACCAGTCTGGCCGATGGTGTACACATGACGTAAGCGATCTTCAAGCTTAATCTTTATTTCCTTGTCCTGACCACGATAATTGGATTTGCCTATCACCGTACCCTCAGTCGGCAGATTGGATGGTGGCGCCTGTTTCTTGGCCATCAACCAAGAAATATTTGGCGTATCCACAAATCGATTTGGAGCGTGAAAAATTGAGGCTAGCTCCTCGGTATTTAGTATCAATTTATGCCCAGTACCAAAGACACGAAAAACATAATTTGCAATTGCATTTGATGCCATATTTGGGCGAGTCAGGACGAGATGATTGGACTCAGGCGAATTGAGCTGATAAAAAGATGAATAAATATTTTTCACAATGTTCTGGGCTTCAGATTTTGTCTTTGCGACGGTAATTATCCGCAATTGACATTCAAAACCAAGTTTGGTTGCCTTGTCCCCCACCATCTTGATCTGATTCTCCTGAATTGGCGTCAGGCGCAGAGCCTCCTCTGGTTTTTCATTGTTTGAGAGGACACTATTGGAAGCCGATGACATCCAGCTAATCAACGAAGAGCTTGCGTTTAGTACATTTGAATTTGAATTTGCATAATATTTCCCCTCTTGAATCTTGCGAATCGTTGTCTCCGAATGAAGCCGCCAATAGCCAGAAGTTGGGCGCAAAATCAATTGAATCGCTGCCGATTCATCAGTATTGAGCTTGGAAAGAGAGTTTGTGATACCATTTAGTGGATCTTCCTCTAGATTTTTGTAAGTTTTAATCGGAAAAACATGTTTTTTGGCGAGCGAGAGATGGGCGATATCAATCTTGCCACCTTTTTCTGAGAAAATTGAATAATTTTTGTCTTGTGTGATCTCTGCATGAGGATATTGAGCATTGAGATTTTTTAGCACATTAGCAGAATACTCAAAGGGACAACCAATATAAAAAGCAATTACCCCCTTTTTGGCAACAATCTCCAGCGTAATGTGTGTCTGACCAAACATTTTTGAGATAATACTACCATCATACAAAGAGTTGAGACTTGAGTAAAAAGGCTCGATGACTGAGAGCAACTCATGAAAATCCTTTTTCTGATCATCATCGTCAGCATGACGTTCCTTGGGCACCATAATCTTGTACATCACCCAATTTTGCGTCATTTTGAGCTGATATTTCTTGGCCAATCGGCGCATCAGTAGCCAAAACATCAAGCACAAAGCAATAAAAACAACAATTACCAAAACTGTCGGCCAAATACTTGGCTCCACAGCTACATTGCTAGCACTAGATGGATATTGAGTTGTGTTGTATGCCATTTTGTTTTATTCGTTTTTAATTTTTTCTGATTCAAACCAATCTTTTGCATCGCAGCCATTTTTAACTACTGCCTGATTGAATTTGACAATAGCACTAGTATCAGTGTCTTTTGCTTCGGGCAAAAGATTACTGCCGTCGCCTCTTGTATCAGAAAGAGATGGTTTTTTGGAAGGTCTCATACCCAAGAGTCTTTGAAGCAAAGATTTTTTTGGAGGTGCGACAGTAAAATCATCGGGCACGTGAGTACTCCCATCATTGATCTCTGCCAATTTTAATTTTAAATAATCAGCAGTAACTGGTGAGATTGTGCTATTTTCAGACACTGTTTCACCCGCTTGGACACCCGCTTCAGTCTCAGGAATTAATGGCATAGCATCATTATGATTGGGTCTAGGAGCAATTAATTCAGAGCTCAAAGGATCTGCATTCTTAAGCACTTTTATGGGCAAACTTTCTTCGGTTGATTCGGTGACTTCTATCTTACTATAAGTGGCTGGTGATTCAGAAACTTCTTGTCCGAGCACTCCATCGGGATTAATATTTGCAAGACCAACAAAGGGTTTCTCCTCAGATATTTCACCAACCTCCGCAGGAACAACGTCTTCTGCAGGAGTAGTTTTTCCCATAAGAGCAGTATCTTCTGTTGGAGCTATATCTTCGACGACAACATCACTCCCCGCCAAATCTGGACTAATTGTTCCTTCACGATTGACTCTTTCCCTCTCTCTCAGTGTGTGTATATGAAAATCATGTAACAATCCATCGCGTAAAGATTTATCAGAAAATTTTCTGATAAATTTTATAACATCCTTACGAGTATCGTTGTCTCCAAACAAGGGTACTATATCCTGATTAAACTCTTTTCTCAGTTCTAGGCGCAGATTGTCGATGTTTTTTGCTTGAGATAAGAGCTCTTTTGATTCATTAATCAGAGCATTTTTCCGCTCCAAATTATTTGCCAAGGATTGTTCATTTCTAGCGTCCACCGCCGTCTTGGCGCCAAGACTCTGCCTCGCATTTGCCAAAACCTCTTCTATTTGTAATATCTGTGTTTCAATAATCTCGATTTTCTGTTGCAATTTTAAATCCGCTTCTTGAGCTTTTTTGAATTCACGTAAAGCATCAAAAAACCATTCTGTGCGCTCAGCACTCTCAATCGATTTGAGATAAGCAGCCTTCTCTTCCGGCTTCATCTTGGACAATTCATCTTGAATATCATCAATAATGCTCTTCGCTATAGGTCCTTCAGTATGTGGATATCTCTTCGCGAGCTCATCTAGCCTATTTGTATTATTATTCTGACTCATTTCTTGCCCATCCTCTCCAATATATCTTTTTGAACTTCATAAAGCTCATTTACTATCGATTCTTTCAGCGTCGGTATTGTTTCAAAGGCAAATTGCAAAGACTTATCAAGCCCTTCATTCTCAATCAAATCGGCCAATTGCTCTTTCTTGTCCGAAGGAAATTGCGTCAGTATAAGATTTATAATCCGTTGATCGATAATTGTATCAATCATTGCACTAAATTCATCCTTCTCAGCCTGCCCAAGCTTCGCCAGTCCGGCCTCATTGAAAATATTTTCCTTGTAAGCCTGCAGAAACCTAGCCGGATCAATCACACCCTCCTCATCATCCTTTTTGTCATCAATCATATCTAGATCATCCATATTACTCCTTATAATCCTATTATAATATTTATTTAACAACCAATACTAGTCCTTCTTGCGAGACAGCCAGACATATTTGCTTCCGTCACGAATCAAGTCTTCAGGATAAATGGTCCGCTCCTCATATCGCTTAGTCCTGATATCAAAATAACTAAATTTTACAAGCTCTTTTTCGAATTGGTTTTTTGCGTTTTTAATGTTTTCTATTTTAACTTCACCACTAGGATTGCCTTCATCCCTAAATTTAACTGATCGTAATATTATTTCCTGTCGATTCCATAATGAATTACGAGCCTCTTGAAATGCCTCCATACTGCTCTCATTTAATACTCCCCTATTTTTGTAAAATTTCGGTATTTCTCGATTGCTCGGATCCTTAATTTCTTCGGTATCTATTGCCATCTTATTATCTTGGCCAATCTTAAGAGTTACCATCCTCTTTTCGTTTGGCAAGTAATCGAGAGTAATCGTATCAAAAACATTTTCTGTGAGAGAAATTCTTTTTTCCGATTTTTTTTCATTTAATATCGTGACCGTCTTAGTTACAGGATTAAACGATGCCTCTATCTTGTCTCGTTTTCTTAGATCGTTTGCATATTCAATCCATTTTTCATCGGTTAGTGTCTCTATTAATATTGTATCCTCTGAGCCATCGGTCAACTTCTCCGGGAAAATAATTTCGCTTGAACTTAGAAGATTTTTTGACTTAAAATCTGACAAATTTTTGAGGAATCTTGCTAATGCACCCGCACCAATAATACTGAGCAAAGCAATTTTTAATTGCTTGAGATTCTTCTCATAATTTTCCTGATTCTCACGCAATAAATTCTTATCAATGTTTGAATGACTATTTATATCATTAAGCGATTTTGTTGATTCATTCAGAGCATTTATTGAGTTCTGGACACTCTGAAGGCTATTCAATTTTTCTGTAATATGCTTGGGATCAGACAACAATGAATTTAATATCTTAAGTTGCAAATCACTTCGTTCATAATCAGAAGGTATTAAAATCTGCCATTTGTCAGGAATATTTTCTATCAAATCATGTTTTTTCACGAGTTCACTTAATTGTTCTGATGTCAGCATTATTCCATGTTTATGTAACATATCCAACAGATAAGTTTTTGCTATATTTGAATCAAAATCAGACAAATTTTTCAACAGAGATATTGTATCATTTTCATCCAGCGGCACAAAAGATTGAGGAATGTTTTCCGCAACATTTTTTACCATATCTTCTTTTGCGACATTCTCGTTGCTAATCGTCGGCTTTTCTCCATCAGCGCCACCAGAATCCGAAGTCATATTAATTTTATGGTTCTCATTAAGAGATGTATCTCCTGCCTTTGCATTATGATCAGCAGAGTTTACTTTTGCAGATATTTCAGAATTGTTCGAAATGTTATTAGCTACATTTTTATTAATCTCAGTACTACCACTACCTCCAGTATTGCTGTTTGTAGTGGCCTTGATAGTATCACCGACATTACCAGTGCCATTAGTCTTAGCCATGTCAACGTTACCCGATGATTGGCCACTATGCTCCCCACCCGTGACTGTACTACCGGTATGGACAATATTGTCCGCTTGAGTACTAGTCGAGCCCGACAAAGAAACAAAATGATCAGCCATATTTGCACTGGGTGGATCAAGATGGATAGGAGTTACTATCTTGACCCCCGACACGTCTGGTGGAGTTACGGGAAGTTCAATACGAGGCTCAATTATATCGGCTGGCATTTGTGAGGAAAAATTATGATCAAATATGAGCGGAACACTATTCTGCAGAGCATCTGTATTTGCTGCTTCAAAATTTTCCGCAACCAGATGATTACCGCCAGGAATTAAATTGCCAGTATCAGTAGAGGTGTCTGCAAAATTATGCACAGGAGCTTCAACGTGTGGAAGATGATCAGCGTCAGGAATCAAATTATTAGTATTAGCAGAAGTATCTGGCAAAACATCTACAGAATTATGCGCTGGAGGTTCAACGTGTGGAGGTTCAACGTGTGGAGGTTCAACGTGTGGAGGTTCAACGTGTGGAGGTTCA
>JBAXQZ010000036.1:0-9329 GCA_037131475.1 bacterium
GCAAAAACGCCATTAGTTAGTATTACTATTTACGAAACCTTTATAGTCAGAGCCGATAACTACCTCCAATTGAGCGCCGCTGGTGTTGCTTGAGCTTTCCTTCGCCACCACCGTGACTTCACCAAGCCCTTTTTTGAGAAATTGAAGCGTCGTTTTGTTCTTGCCGTTATTGTAATCATTAATGATGGTATGTTCAATTAGTGTTTTTGATTGCTCGATATTTACCACCGAGTAGCCTCTTGCAGTAAAGTCATTGGCCAATTTGCCAGCTAGACCACTGGTGCTCGTGGCGTTTAAGATACTGAGAGTTGCCTTGGTGTCGGTGTTGTTGGGATTGGAAAATATCTCTTGGGCAATTTGACGAATTTGGGTGTATGTTCCATCTTTGGGCTTGAGATAGAATGTACCAGAGGTTGAATCCGAAACGAGCGGTCCAGTCGTACTATTATCCAAAACTTTATTGATGATTTTGTCTGATGAAACGTCTTTGATGAGCGAGATAAATTCCTTCATTTCAGCAGGCGTGAAGTCAGTACGAAGATTGTCGCTTAAGACAGAGGTCATGTCGAGAATCTTCTTGGGGTTGGCCAAGAAGCCCAGACTCATCGCCTTGTCCTTCAATGCGACGATAACTTTCTGTTGACGGGCCGCACGGTCGAAGTCAGAGGTTGATTCTCGAGAACGGGCAAATTTGAGAGCAGTTTTGCCATCAAGATGCTGTTTACCAGCCTTGAGAGAGAAAGGTGAATAGCCGACCATTTTATCATCAGGATACTCTGGATCATAAAGAGTTTTATCAACTACAACGTCAACGCCGCCCAAGGTATCAACAATTTTCTCAAACCCCTTAAAATCAAGTGTAATATAATAATGAATTGGAATATCTAGAAGTTCGCTCACGGTCTTTTTGGCCAAAGCGGCGCCAGTCCCCTTCTTCTCTGATTCGCCGATACTATATGCTTCATTAATCTTGGTCGAGACTTTGTGATCTGCAATTTTCACATACAAATCTCGCGGTATCGAGAGCATCGCAATCGACTTGTCGCTTGGATTATAGCTAATGACCATCATAGAATCGGTCAACATGCCACCAGGATGGCTAGCGCCACCTAGACCCATCGCCAAGATATTGATACGGCCATCGTCGCCAGCTTTTAAAGCTGATCCGTTGGCCGTTTGGAAGAGCGAGCTGATGCCACCACCATTGTCAAATATTTGAGAACCTTTGCCGACTATAAAGGCGGCAAAACCGAGAAAAATTATAAAAATAGCAAGAAATGAGAGGAAAAAGATTTTTTTTACTCTTTTTTTCTTGTTGGGCTTATTTGTGTTCAACATCGCATTTAAGCTTACTGTTGAATTTGGATTTGTTTTTGTTTTTTTGCTAAATAGCTTCATTTTTATTATCATTTTACTTTTTCAATAGTCATATACTAACAGGAAAACGACAGCTTTGTCCAGTTGATAAGATGTTTTTTCTAATAGACCCGCCTAGTATTTTAGTTAAAATATTCCATTCGGGTTGCAATATAAAAAAAATTTATTGTCTGTTATTTCAAAACTTATAGTTTCGCAGTTGTGATATGCGGTTCACCTTGGTAAATCGGCAATACTGGGCCAAAATAACAAGTGTCTTGAACAGTGTCAATTTCCTCGATAGCCACCACTGGTATATTTAAAGCGAAACCAAGTAAATTTGCAGTTGTCACGCCTATCCTAATGCCAGTATATGAGCCAGGGCCCATGCCAACCCCGATGCTTCGAATTTGAGTCTTGTTGATCGAATTTTTGGATAAAAATTCGTCTATCTGAGAAATTAATTCTTGCGATTGATTAAATCTTGATTGCCAAGAAAGACAATCTATCTCTCTGGCATCTTGGCGCAAACTGATTTTTGTCATCTGGGTTGCGGTATCGATCGCAAGGCAATAAAGTTTTTCTGATTTATCCATTGTAATATTCCATCGTTTTTGAATTAAAATTTAAAGTTATGTGTAATTTTGCGAGTATTTTCGTCGATGTATTCGAAATTAATTTTCTTTGCGCGTTCAGGGATAATCGAGGCAATATTTTCCGGCCATTCGATTAGAATGACCAAATCGTCTTGTGCCAAATACTCAGCGAGCCCAATACTCTCTGCATCAGCTAGTGTTGTCAAGCGATAGCAATCTGTGTGAACAAGCTCTTTGATATGATTTTGGGCTACGGGCAAGCGATATTTTTTCAAAATTACGAACGTCGGACTGGTGACAACCTCCTCGATACCCAGGGCAAATGCCAAGGCCTTGGAGAAGGACGTTTTTCCTGCACCAAGTTCACCCGATAATAATAAAACGTCGCCACCTTTTACGGCTTTCGAAACCTCTTGGGCAAATTTAATTGTATCTGATTCACTATATGAGTATAAATCCATGTCAGGATCAATCCAATAAAAAAATAAAATGCTATTCCGAGACTATTACCGGTTCGCGGAAGCTCGTCAGCACCTACAATTATAACACCGCTAGCCTCAAATGGCAAGATGCGCAATTCATTTTTGTATATCGAAAGAATTCCAGAAACCTCAACCCTTTGCCCCTTTTTTGTTTTCGGCAGTTGATCCGAAACAAAACTTCGAATCACGACTCGAATTACCTTATCATTCTCGTCTTTTAAGTCAAAACCATCTGAATTTTTGACTGAAATAATACCTTCAGCCTTGACCAAAGAACCAATGTCATTGCTATCGATATTTCCGATATCAAGCGCCTTGGGAGCAACTATATTATTACTAGAAACAACTGAGATATCGCTGAGAGTATCAGTCTTGATTCTTTTCTCGCCGTAAGCGGTCGCCATCACGCCATCAATTTCTACCTCATCCCCTTTTTTGATTGGTGGAAAATCTTTTCGATATGAGTAGAACTGTACGCCGCCAGTATCGTCTTGCAGGTAACCATACTGATTGGAGAGCAAACCTGGCTCGACTGTCACAACTCCCCTGATTGTTGTTGGACTATTGATTTCGAGCTCTTTTGCTTTAATAATCGGCGCAATCTGGCTATCATTGGCAACAGGCAATTCTGGAATTGCAGTTGTGGCAACAGTATTGATGGCTGGTATTACCAAAACATTAACACTATTGGGCGTAATTGATAGCGTCCAAGAATAATTTGCTGAAAACAGGGCTAGACTTTGGCCAATTGACGCTTTTTCATAACTAACTATCGACTTTAGACCCCCCTCTGGATCAAGCAAGCGAGCACAATCGCCATCGTCGTTGAGTGATATCTTGGTCAATATTTTACCAAAGGCAAGGTATTGATTGGGCTCAAGTATAGTTGGTTCGACGATGACATACGGCGAGCTTCCGCCCTCAGCATCGTCTAGTTTCCAGCCAGTAATCTCTACTGCTGTATTTGACTGATTGAACAATTCGATAAATTCATTGTCCGTGCCATTTTCGGGGTGAGGCAAAATTTCGGAAATAATTATGCCGCTCGAATATATGATTTTTTCATACTTTGTGCCCTTGGTTGGGATCAATATATGAAAGTCTTCACTTGCAATACCAGTAATATTATCCAGATCAGTTCGGCCGATTGACTGACCGGCTTTCGGACAGGGTGCGTTATCCAATTTGTTACCATCATCCCAATCGCCATACGCCACCTCATCGATAGCAATACCGTTCTCTTTGAGAATTATAATGTCGCCACCGTTATTGAGACCAAAAGTAAAATCAACACCTTGTTCAAGGACGAGAAAGGCCCCTCCATCAATCTGATATTTATCAAGCGCTAGGGGTTTATTGGTGCCATCTTCAATCGTATAATTGATTAAATTTATTATTGAAGTAGAGGGATTATACAACTCAATCCACTCCTTCTCGCCAACATGCGCTGAAGGATAAAATTCGTTAATTAACAATTTATCACTAGCAAGAGCCCTTTGAGGCAAAGAGAAAAACGCACAAACAAACAATAGCCCCACAAATGTGAATAAATAAACAAACTTAAATTGAATATTTAAAAATGTTTTGATCAGTTTTTACTAATGCGCAAAATATCTCTAAAGGATTAGCATCGCGTCACCATAGGAGAAAAAGCGATATTGCTCAGCAATAGCAACCTTGTACGCATTTTTGATATTTTCACTCCCGGCAAGTGCTGAGACTAGCATTAGAAGCGATGATTTGGGTAGGTGAAAATTGGTGATGAGGCCGTCGATACATTGAAATTTGTAGCCTGGGTAGATGAATATTTTCGTCCAGCCAGAAAGTTTCGCCGTTTTATCATTTTTTATTTTTTTGGTTTCTTCGCTCTTTTCACGAAAAATATGTTCGAGAACTCGAGCCGAAGTCGTGCCGACGGCAATAATTCTACTGCCACCAATTTGCTTGGCTTGTATAATTTGCTCAACAACATTTGATTCAACGGAATAAAATTCTGAATGTATATTGTGTTCTTCAATATTGTCCGTTTTGATGGGGGCAAAAGTGCCCAATCCGACGTGTAATGTCACATGCAATATTTTGATGCCTTTTTGCTGAATTTTCGATATTAATTCGGGCGTGAAATGTAGGCCCGCGGTTGGTGCCGCCGCGCTCCCCTTCTCGTTGGCATATACCGTCTGATAACGGTTCTTATCTTCAAGATTTGTCCCCTTTTCTCTCTTAATATATGGTGGCAATGGCACGGCACCAAATTTTTCAATCTCTTCGAAGAACTCCGCGCCAAAAAGATTGAATTTTACTATATAAGTTTCATCTTTTTTTGACAAAATCTGCGCCTCAAGACTTGAATTAGCAAAAATGATTGTATGCCCAATTTTTAGATTTTTACCTATCACCTGCCAATTTCCGTCGCCAATCTCATGATTGAGAAAAATCTCTACGCTCCCACCAGTTTCCTTCTTCGCACCATACAATCTTGCTGGGAAGACGGAGGAATCATTGACAACCAAAATATCATCGGCCTGCAGGTGATCGATTACTTCATAGAAATGCCGATGTTCCAAAGCGCCAGAAAGCTTATCAAGGACCAGCAATCTCGATTGATCGCGTACCGAAATTGGCTTTTGAGCGATTAATTCTTCGGGCAATTGAAAATCAAATTCTGACAACTTCATTTGCGTTTTTTCTTTTTAAAGAGTCTGTCAGGAATTAATTTGAGTGGTGTGAAGTCAAGTTTCTTTTGTGGCATTTTCCTGCTTGGTTGAAATAATAGATCCATATCAGTCCCCTCTATTTGAGCCTCGTGCAAGTCAGTTATTTTCTTGGCTACATAATATGGATTGGGAACTGAGGGGAAAATGAAATTTTCTTTGTTGGCCGCATTTTGAATTTGCACATCCCCAAAGTCCAAAAGAGTCCCAAAAATACCAGTGACTTTTGCACTGACATCTTGAACTTGTCGCAGATGAAGCTCGGAAATTTCTCGCTTAAAGAGGCCAACTTGAGCGATATTAACAATTCGTTCATCAGTGATGATATAAATATCAAGATAATAATCAACGAAAGCAACCCCCACGCTGGCTAATGCAATCAGCAAATAAATGCTCAAAACAACTATGACAGCGTCACCCATTAGTTGAGAGGTATCAGGGAACAACATTGAGCCAAATATAGGGACAGCCAGAATCGGCAGTATCATCACAAATGCCAAAAGAAAAATTGGCACAAAAACAAACCAGTGCTTACGGATTACCAAGTAAACTTTTTCGTCTGCTTCTTGCCCTGGGAAAACTTTATTTAATTCATTCATATTATGATCCACGAATAAATAAAAGTAAGAACGTGAAAAATATAATCGCAAAGGAAATTATAGAGTACACAACGATAAACAATCTCGTCCTGTCGCCTTTGATACCGAAATGCCAAAGATGATAGATTAGCGCCGAACTAAAAACAAAAAAGAATAACAGAAAAACCAAATAAAATACTACTAATATCGCCATGTTATTCCAATCTACCCTCTTCTAATGATTCATTGCAGCCACAATAGGCTGGGATGTTCATATTATGATTACGCGCATAATTCCGTCCATTCCAATATCCTTTTCTGAAATCCTTGTAATAATAGTTCATATCCTTGTCAGATGCAAGTGAATCGGCGATATCCCAAATTTTATTATGATCCTTATAGGGTGAACAAAGCATCGTGGTGGTAAAATATTTAAACTTATGTTTCTTGGCATATTGGATGGTGTTTTCTATCAGAAGTGTAGTGCATATTTCACAACGTTTTCGATGGTAGCGATCTTTGTCATTAATATATTTAATCGAACTAGCAGTTTGATAGGGCAAAATTGGCTCGATAAATTCTTGGATATTGTATTCAGGGACAATTAAGGGAATGGCGTTTTCTGTACAGTACTTTTCTAAATCATTTAATCGTCGTAGGTACTCTGCCTCGCCATGAATTTCAGGATTATAAAAATATGCAGTGACATCAAAATTTTCTTTTTTTAACTCAGCAAAAACTGAGCTGGCACAGGCAGCACAACAGGCGTGAGCCAAAATTTTGTGCTTTCTTGTCATATGCTTACAATAGTGTCCCTTGGTTATTTAATCCAATATGTTTGTAGGCCAAGGGGGTCAAGATGCGTCCTTTGGGTGTGCGATTGATAAAACCTAGTTGGAGTAAATATGGCTCTATCACATCCTCAATCGTATCTCGGTCCTCAGAGATTGCAGCTGAAATTGTATCAAGCCCGACTGGACCACCGCCAAATTTCACAGCGATTGTCTCGAGATAATCACGATCGTTTTTATCCAAACCGATTTCATCAATATCAAGCTGATTGATGGCAAAGCCGGCAATCTCACCAGTAATCTGACCATTGTTTTTCACCTCCGCATAATCACGAACTCGCTTCAAGATTCGATTGGCGATACGCGGAGTGCGACGAGAGCGTTTGGCTATCTCTGCGACACCCGATTCGTCAATCGTGACTTTGAGAATTTTGGCAGCCCGATTGATAATTTGAGCGAGTTCATCCAGATCATAGAATTCTAATCGGTGTATGGCGCCAAAACGGTCGCGCAGAGGCGAGGAGAGCGATCCGGCCTTGGTCGTGGCACCAACTAAGGTAAATTTCGGGATATTGATACGCATCGTCTTGGCGGAAGGCCCCTTACCGAGGATCAGATCAACGGCGTAATCCTCCATCGCCGGATAAAGCACCTCCTCGACTGTCCGATTGATGCGGTGTATTTCGTCAATGAAGAGGACGTCGCCCGAAGCAAGATTGGTGAGGATTGAGACCAAGTCCCCAGGTCGCTCAATCGCTGGCCCTGAGGTGATGCGAATATTTACGCCCATTTCTTTGGCGATAATGCCAGCAAGAGTAGTCTTGCCCAGTCCTGGAGGCCCATAAAGCAATATATGTTCGATTGATTCTTCGCGCTTTTTGGCTGCTTCAATAAATATATTTAGATTTTCTTTGATTTTTTTCTGCCCGACGTATTCATCAAGTTTTTGAGGGCGCAGAGTGACCTCAAATTCCTCCTCAAAAACAAGAGGGCTCATCAGATTTGTTTCCAAATTGTCGATTTCTAAATCATCCATAAATATAAATTAACATTTTTATGATATTTTGAGAAGACACTGAGAAAAAAGCAAGTCAAATAGATTCAAAAATCTTGAATAGTTAATACTAATATTATTTGGCCAGATTTTGCAAACACCATCGCACCTTTTCTTCGATCGCAATAATCTCACCAGGGATTTTGGCGACCAACCGATTGATTTCCTTGGGTTGATAGCCGAGAGCTGTCAGGGCGCCAAGAATATCCTCATTGTCACTGCTCCTGTTTAACAGCCCCGCGGTATCTCGATTGCCAGTAATTTTCGATTTCAGTTCCAAAATAATTTTGGTGGCAACTTTTTGGCCAATACCAGAAACAGATTTGAAAAAGGCGATATTTTCGGTCGCGATCGCGGTGATGATTTCGTCCGCCGAGCCGACTGACATGATCGAGAGTCCAGCCTTCGGGCCAACCCCATTAACCGAAATTAACTTTTCAAAAAGCTCGAGCTGCTCGATTGAGGCGAAACCATAAAGATCATCACTTTCTTCGCGAATATGTTCATGAATAAAAAATTCGGCCTCTTCACCACTACGAAACGTCTGGCTTTGCGCCAAATTAACTTTATAGCCAAGACCACCCGTCTCGACGATAACATAATTGACCTGACTCACAATAATACTACCCTTGATATATGCAATCATATTGCCGCCTTTTTCATTAAAGTATCAAACTTATCTTCATACATATCCAAAAGCTTGAAAAGATATTCGCTACTTAGATTGTCACTATGGAAAACGGTGTTTTTTTTGGTAGATATCAAATTTTTTATAGTACAGATATCACTTGCCAAATAAAACATAACTTGAAAATATAAAAGAGGGTCAAGAGCTGGCGTCAACGCGAAACTCGAAACTGAATTCAAAAATGACTTCTGCCAATCAGGATTACTCCAGGTAGCATTATAAATAAAAGCCACATCAGTGGTAATCAAGTTTTTTTTAGAGAATTCCCAATCTATTATTGAAAATGATGCCGATTCTTCTGTCGAGATGATAATATTGACTGGTCTTAAGTCTGAATGACAAAAACTATAGTAATTTTTGTCACAGATCATAGGCAATACTTTTTCATACATTTTTTGTATTGACGCCCTGTATGATGTAAAGAAACTGTAATTGTAAAAAATTTCCATAGCTTCTTCGATTCTTTGTTGACGATATTTCAATGTCTCACCGCCAACTTCCTCTATATCAATGATCTTTGACAAATTTTCCAGGCTAGAGGCTAAAAAATCTGTTAATTCCCCGCCCCAATGCTTTAAAATATCGTCGTCTATTTGGTAAACATTCCCGATTGGAATACCTCTAACATAAGAGATTATCATCCATGGTACTGGCAGATTAAACCTTTCAACAATTTTGTTTGTTTGAAATTCTAACGGCAAGATTTTTTCCAATACTTTCACCTCTTGATCAAACCATTTCTTACCATATGGATTGTCACTGTTGAGGTATTTAAAAACGTATTTTTGAGCATCTTTTTCAACAATCAGTACCACTCGATGTAATTTATTTTTTATTTGCTTGGCGGCTTCTTCAATATCAAAAGAATAACCACGTTTTCTCAACAGATCGGAAATTTGATCGAGAGTTGTTTTGCCAATACTATACAATCTCCCAGCTTTCTTTTTTTATCTTGTCCTCGATTTCCTTCTTCATAATCTCATATTCTGCATATCTTTTTTTTAATAAACCATAATCGACATTGGGGTCGGTTTCAAGATTGTATATTTTTTCCTGTACCCAAAGCTTATAGG
>JBAXQZ010000037.1:0-9254 GCA_037131475.1 bacterium
GCCATAAACAACGTTGGTCAGCTCCCCTTTCGAGGTCTTCATATTTTTGGGCAAAGCATGATAAGCGCGATGAATAATCGCGTTTGAATCAATCAGCACCAAGATTTTTGATTTTTCGTCCATACGCCAATGATAGCGCATTAGCCGCTAAATTGAAAGTTTGATTTTTTGTGAAGTTAAATCTGGTCTTTTGGTCTTTTGGAGAGTAGAATCGTCGCCCCAACCAAAAGTACAATACCGACAACACCAATAATCATCCATTTGGGAACGGCGGCAATGAAAACTCGGCTTTGATATAGAACATCTATGATCAAAAAAACAATGCCCCAACGCAAGATTAATTTGTAATTTATTGCTATTCCAACGAGGATTAAGGCTACACTTTCAAGCCCCAAAAGAAGCGCATAGACTGGACCATCGCTCGCAAAGAATGATTGCAAAAGTATGGGGATAGTCAGAAAGACAAGGCTGGCCGAGCTGGCCAAATCGACACCATTTGTGTCTTTTAGCTTACTCCGATGAAGGGCTACCGCACCGAAGAACAGCGACCATGGCAAGGTAAAAATCTGAATTTGCGTCCAGTGATTGTAATTAAATAGCCATTCAAGTACTAAAACGAAGACTCCATATGAGAAGTATTGCGCGGGAATGCTCTTCTCCTCGAAGGATTTTATCAAACTCATTGCGCCAAAGAGAGCCAGTGCACTGATTGGCAATAAACTTTGTTCGCTGACGCCGTATATGGCACCAAAGAGCACGCCAACAAGCCCAATATATGAAAAAACTGTTGATTTTCGAGTTGGCAACATACTCAACCCAAAAAGAATTGCGCCATAAATCATAAATATATAAATATAATTTATATGACTCAAATCTAAATATTGACCAAAGTTGATAGCGACAAGGAGCAAAATAATTGACGAAATTGCCTCAAAGACATTTCGGTTTTTGAGATAGCTTAAACCGTAAAAGAAAAGGGCGTTGAACAAAAACAGCAAGGTCGCTTCAAGATGATTAGAGCTACCAAATAGAACAACCGTAGAAATGCCAAATGACAAAAGATACGCGATGAATGATATTGGGTTCCCACGTTCGTCGAATCTTTTGATTAAATAATGAAGCGAAAATAGCAAAAAGCCAAGAATAATGTATACCAGGGAGGCCATTTCGAGCGAATCATTCTGAATGAGCGTCAAAATATATTTGGGAATAATCATAATTGATCCCAGCGCCAAAACAAGATTGAATATTTCTTTGCCACGATAAAAACAATACGCGTTGACAAGCAATGCATATAAAAGAGTAAGCACAATGCCCTTGTAGTCGCCTACAAACAGAAAACACATCAAGACTGGGATCAAGCCACTGATAATTATAACAAGAGCAGGTCGTTTGTCAGCTAATTTTGAACGAATTGCCTCATAGCCAACAAGATAAGCAACCGTCAACAGACCAAACACATAGGCCATATTGACGTTTGAAATATTCTTTTCGGTGAGAATTAGCATAATCCCGATTGGCAGAAGTACAAGGGAAAGGGCGAGAAAGCCTTCCTTCAGACCTTGTTTGATTTCCAACAAATTTGCGAGGAAATAGAAGAGGCTAGCCAGTAGTAAATTAATAGCGACCGCCATAAGACTATCACCAAGAGTCAGAAGTGATAATAAAATTGAAATTGGAAGGAAGATCTTGCCTGAAAGTGCAAATGAATCTGAAAGTAGATTGTCTTTTTGGCTTACTTTGCTGATTAAAATAAATATAATTGAGAATAGCGCCATACCCCAAGCAAAATAATATATTGGCACGCCAAAGAGCGAAACAGTCGATTCAAAAAGTGAAAGCGAGATAAAAGTCACAAAATACGCAAGGTAGGTTTTCTTGACCAAGTAAAGCGAGAGGACATAAAGAACTGTTGTCACTATTGATGTTGCAAACCAGACGATATTACCATGGCCAACATCGGAAAATTTGAAGAAAGCTAGACCTACGAGAGGAAATAAAATCAAGCCAATTGTCAAGAAGGTCAGGCCAGCTTCTTTGATTTTATCTGATTTGAGATACGACCATAGTCCTGCGAAGTAAAAGGCTAGTGTAAAAATAGTCATGAATATAATCTTGAAGTTGCCAGAAAGTGATTGGTAATTGAAGCCAACAAATATGCCTGCCGCTATTACAACCATAAAAGCACCAACATATAACAATACATTAATATTTTGCAGAGACTTGAAGCGATCGGCCATTGACTGCTCAATTGTCGGATTGGGCGAGGCTTGATCGGACAATTCCTCCAATCGAGATGAGCTCTCTACCTCTTGCAAATCATTTGCTTGATCATGATTTGCGTCAAAATTCCAATCGCGATCATTTAAACATGCAACTGCCTTGAGATAGGCCTGCTTTTTACCAGAATCTTCTTCATCCTTGATAATGCTCATCAGACTTTTGGCAGCATTTTTTCGCGGGTCGGAGGAAAAAAACATTTTGATGATATAAAAAACTCCGATTGCCCAAGGTATCCAAAAAAGAAATGACATGCTCGAAATAATATCAGCCATGAGGCTCCTCAATTTAATTTAATTTTAATTTAATAATACTCCGTTATTCATGGAAAATATATATTTTGATTGCTACCTATGCAAGCTAAGATTAATAATTGATTTGCTTGATTCTGATAAGTTTACTCTTGACTAAACCGTGACTATCTTGTATACCTGACGTATCCGAAAGGAAATTTGCAAACGAGGAGTAAGACGATGAAAAATCTTACGATGTCAGAAATTTTTGAAGAGATTGCTTACACTCTCAAGTCAATTGGCCTCATTATCTTCTTCCAAGAAGAATATAAGGGTGGCGAACTACCCAATCTGTCAAGCTACAGTGTCGGGGTAGTCGCCGCTTACTTTCCTAGGAAATCAGCGATCTTTAGTATTGTCTTTCGCGTTCACCCCGAAGGAGAAAACAAAGATCAATATTTCCAATACCACATCATCAGCCAGCACACTGCTAGATCTGAGATAGAAAGTCTTTCGCCTAGGTGCAAGCTTTTTGTCCAGAGTATTGAAGCAGTGCCCAAGGAGAATGTTGATTCAGTAGCTATTCATTCTCGGCATAGGGGAAATGTGCATCAGATCGCTGAACTTTTGCACAATGACCAAGAGGATGTAGCAAATAAGATTCGCTATGCGGGAACGTTATTTGGCCAATTCCTTGGCCGATACCGTAATACCTTGCGACGCAGGTTCAGCGGCGGGATAATCCCATTTGTAGTGCCAGAGGAATCAAATATCTGCCAATTGGCCCTCCGACAAACAAATTTACGAGCCGCTCAACTCCCTCTGTTTTTCTGGCTAGTAGCACTTGCAGACGAGTCAAGAAAAGAATTGCTGTACGACCCAAATTTCCCAGTCTCGGTCAAAAATATTCCGAGCTAACCGTCCCAAACCAAGGCCAGATTGCAAAGCATTTGTCTCATCACAAATCCGCAATCTGGCTTTTCAAGTGGCGAGGGCTGCGAGATCAATAGTTGGCGGTTAGCAGATAGCGGTTGTTTTTTGTTTTATTTTGAGGGGTGTCATTCCGGGCTGAAAGCTTGTGGATTCGATTCCACTCACCATGCTGAGCGCAGTCGAACGCAAGACCCGGAATCCCGTCACAAGCGAGAGCGCAACGAAAAATCTCCTCCCCTCTGTCATTTCGACTCGGTGAAACCGGTGGACCTGCCTGACGGTAGGCAGGGAAATCTAATGAATAATAATAACTAAGATCTCTCCACCGACTTCGTCGAGTCGAGATGACAGCTATTATATTTTATTCTTCGACTCCTTGGGGCTTGAGGGTGGAGAAGTCTCTGTTGGGAGTTAGCTCTCTTCCTGTGAGAACACAAGGTTGGACAATGCATATGTAAGATGAATTCATTAAAAATATTTCTCTATTTATTTTATTTGAATCTTAAAATTTATTGTGGTAAAAATATAGTATCTTGATACAATTTCAGTCCATATTGGATTGATGGGGTGATTGAGAAGGGTGGAGGTTTACTATGGTATTTAACTATGGCCAAACGGCCACTTTACCTCGCGAAAGGAAGAGCGACGAGCCACATTTGCCCAAATTATCACCTGAGCATATCGATGAGCTCTTACATGCCCTCCTTTTTACAATGGAAGAATGCTATGCAGATCTTACAATCTTCAAAAATTTGTATTACCAAGCCGATGCGTGGGAAGATTGCAAAGATGATGAAAAAATGAAAATTTTTTTCGAAAAACAGACTTCGCGAGTCCCCAGACTCCTTCTCTCACTCTAAAAGCAAAATCCGTCTCGACTTGTCGGGGCGGATTTTCATAAGTATTTCATTAAAATTCTGACATAATCAGCATCAGATAATGTCTAAATCAAAGAAAATAATGTAAACTCTTGACAAAATGTAAAGTTTCCTTTACATTTATAACATAGGGTTAATCCCTATCGCAGTCGGAAGTGGTATCCCCCTCCAACCATTTCCGATTTGCTTCTAGTCCATGAACTTGATTCTGGATTGGAAAGCAATTATTTAATTCTCATGGCCAAAGTAGATTCCCTGTGATTTAATAAATTATCAAATCATACAATTACTTTGCGCCGAGAATTAGATTACAATATTTATTTTAAAAAAATCATTAGGAAAGGAAAAATATGGGAAAAATTATTGGTATTGATTTGGGTACAACCAATTCAGCCGTAGCCGTAATGGAAGGCGGCGAAGTTAAGATTATTACTTCCTCCGAAGGTGGACGAACCGTCCCATCAATCGTCGCTGAAACCAAAAAAGGCGACCGTCTTGTCGGTCAACTAGCCAAGAGACAGGCCGTCACAAATGGTGAAAACACTATTTTTTCTGTCAAACGTTTCATCGGACGAAAATTTGATGACAAAGAGGTCGCTGCCGACCTCAAGAAGCTACCTTACAAGACCAAGAAGGCCTCCGATGGCTCAGTCCGCGTCATTATGAATGGCAAAGATTATAGCGCTCAGGAAATCTCTGCCTTCATCTTGCAAAAAATCAAAACCGACGCCGAGACCTATCTTGGCGAGAACGTGACCGAAGCTGTCATCACCGTTCCCGCATATTTTAATGATGCACAACGTCAAGCGACCAAGGATGCAGGCAAAATTGCCGGCCTTGAAGTCAAACGTATCATCAACGAACCGACCGCAGCCGCTTTGGCCTATGGCCTAGACAAGAAGAAAAACGAGAAGATTGCCGTCTATGACTTAGGTGGTGGCACCTTCGATATTACCATTCTTGAGCTTGGTGATGGCGTTTTCGAAGTAAAAGCAACCAACGGCGACACTCATCTCGGTGGCGATGACTTCGATCAGCTCGTAATGGATTATATTATCGATGAATACAAGAAGGATCAAGGCGTCGATCTACACGAAGACAAAGCAGCAATCCAACGTATCAAGGAAGCTGCCGAAAAGGCAAAGATTGAACTTTCAAGCGCGATTGAATCTGAAATTAATCTACCTTTTATTACCGCTGATGCCTCTGGCCCAAAACACTTACAAATGACCATTTCTCGAGCGCAACTTGAGAAAATGACAGCCGAATTAATCGAGAAGACTCTCGCCCCTTGCAAAAAGGTTATAGCTGATTCAAAAATTGATATCAAAAATCTTGATGAAGTTATCCTAGTTGGCGGTATGACCCGTATGCCAGCGGTACGCGAGGCTGTCAAGAAATTCTTTGGCAAGGAGCCAAATCATTCAGTCAATCCCGATGAAGCAGTTGCCATGGGCGCAGCAGTCCAAGGTGGTGTATTGACTGGTGAGGTCAAGGACCTACTCTTGCTCGATGTTACTCCCCTTTCCCTTGGTATTGAGACTATGGGTGGCATCTCAACTCAATTGATTGAGCGCAACACGACTATTCCAACCTCCAAATCACAGACTTTTTCAACTGCTGCAGACAATCAAACTTCTGTTGAAATTCATGTCTTGCAAGGTGAACGACAAATGGCTGCAGATAATAAAACTCTTGGGCGATTTATGCTTGATGGTATTCCACCAGCACCACGCGGCGTTCCACAAGTTGAAGTGACTTTTGATATCGACGCCAATGGAATTGTCAACGTCAAAGCTTCTGACAAAGCCACAGGCAAGACACAACATATCACTATCACTAGCTCCTCAGGTCTATCCGAAGCCGAAATTGAGCGAATGCGCAAAGAGGCCGAAGAGCATGCCGATGAGGACAAGGCCAAGAAAGAATTAATTGAAGCCAGAAATCAAGCTGACACTCTGATTTATACCGCCGAGAAAACTATCCGTGACGCCGGAGACAAAGCTGATTCCAATCTCAAGACCGATGTCGAAGAAAAGGTCAAAGCATTGAAGGATGTCAAGGATAGCGATAATCTCGAAGAGATCAAGACTCAACTCGAAGGGCTTAGCAAATCTTTGATGGAATTGGGTGGCAAGATGTACGAACAGGCCAGCCAAGAACAGCCAAAAGAAGGTGAAGCTGCTCCAACCGATGAAGCAAAAGAACCTTCAGAGGAAGAGGCCAAAACCGAAGAAAACAAGTAAATTTGTTCTTATAAGTATCCTTGGTGCGATTAAAATTCTGCAAAAATGAGAAAAATCTTGCACCAAGGATACAATAAGGGTAAAATTAGCATAAGAACTGCTTGATCAGTTTGATTTATGCGTGGAGGGGTCCTGATAACTTCAGGAAAAAACAAAAATGAAATATTTTACACACGTGATTGTTCCCTTGCTTGTGATACTTTTGCTGGCCAGTATTTTTACCGCTGCCACAGCGATAAAGTACAACAAAGACCGAATCACGGGAGAATCAACAACACAAAATAGTCTCACGGCACAAAACATCAGCAACCTGACCAACATCAATCCGGCTGATTTTGATTCGATTGTCAAAAATGAATATTCGCTGTCCAGCCTCAACGCCAAGGAGGTGCAAGCGGATAATCAACTTTCGGCCATCGATATTGAAGTGGCCTCCGATCTGAAGCCAAGCTCGGTCACGAGTCGCTACGTTTATTCTTCAGCAAATGATGCAACCTACAATTGGCTAATGACTTTCACACAGCTTAGCAACAACTTTACCCGGATGTTAATCCCGAAGGAAGATTATCTCGGTCAATTGACAGTGATAAACACAAAATTATGGAAATTTAATTTTGTGACAGCCTTACAAATCGCCGAGAAGAATGGTGGAATGAAGTGGCGAGAAAACAATGATATACTTGGCATTAGATTGACTTTGCGACACACGGAGCCCAAAAACTGGCTGCTCTGGACTATTGAATACAAGGGCAAAGAGGGAAATTTAATTTTAAGAATCGATGCAAATTCTGGCAGAGTAGTAGACGAAGACACGCCTACAACGATCAACTAATCTTTTTCCGCCTTATTTAATCACTCTATCACCTGATTTCAATATAATTACTCTTCAATACTAACGCCAGTCAGCAAAATTACTAGCCATTATTAGATATTAAATAGAAAAATTCATGAACAACGATTACTATGCTATCCTTGGCTTGACCAAGAGCGCCACTACTGATGAGATCAAAAAGGCCTACCGCAAGCTTGCACTTCAGCATCATCCCGATCGTGGCGCTGGCCCAGCTTCAGAAAAAAAATTCAAAGAGGCCTCCGAGGCATATCAAGTCTTATCTGACCCCAACAAGAGAGCACAATATGATCGTTTTGGCAGTGCGGCCTTCTCCGGCAATGGTGGCGTGGCTGGCAGACAGGGCAATCCGGGCGGCTTTGGTGGATTTGATTTCTCGGGATTTGGCGGTGGTCAGGGCGACTTTTCTGGCTTTGGTTTTGGTGGCGGACTTGGGGATATTTTTGAAGAGTTCTTTGGATCAAGCATGTCTCAAGTTCAAGCTGAAATTCACATTTCTGCCGCTCAAGCAGTATTGGGCGACAAAATAATGCTAGAAATTGACGGGCAAAAGCTTGAGTTTGCAATCCCTGCAGGTGTTCAATCAGGCTCGTCATTCCGCTTTCCAGGCAAGGGTCGCACTTATCGTGGCAACAAAAAGGGAGATCTCATTATCACTGTCAAAATTGAAATGCCCAAAAGCTTGACAAAAGAGCAAAGAGAGCTCTGGGAAAAGCTCAAGGAGTCAGAGTCAAAAAAGAAAAGTTGGTTTGGGGTCTAGAAAATTGATTGACTTAATATATTTTTTGAACGATAATTAGATATATCATAAATTAAGTTTTTGACATTGGAGGGGTTTCGATGCCACCGCTTCCCAGTTGGGATATTTTTATCGGACTGAGCCTTCTTGTAGGTATCGGCTATGGTTTTATTCTCCGACGAGACAAGGCTATCACCTTTTTGTGTTCAGTGTATATCGGCATGGTTATTGCCGCGACTTTTTCCAAAGATTTGTACAATTTTTTTCAAGGCGATGCAGTCATTGCCAATCAGATCTGGATCCGTTCCAATACGCCCCTTTCTACTATATCGATCGTGCTTTTTCTAGCGGCGATCGTTTTGGTCTCTGGCGCGATCAGCTTCTCCAACAGCCACAAAAGCGAGATTTCTCCGATCGAAGTGATTGTCTATAGTGCTCTCAGTATTGCACTGATTATCACTAGCGTCATCGGATTTCTTCCTCCAGAAACACAAAAGCATTGTCTCGAAGTATCCAATATCGCTCGCATTATGATTGAATTCAAATCAGCACTGGTCATCGCTGGCCCGGCAGCACTCATTATCTTAAATTTCCGTCGTAAATAAATAGGAGAGCACAAATATGCTTTTACTTCGCTGGTTGTTAAATACGCTCATTCTCTTAATTGTCGCCAATATTGTACCAGGAGTAGGTTTCGCGAGTTTTTGGGCTGCACTCATCGCTTCGGTCGTCATCGGACTTCTGAATGCCCTTGTTCGCCCCATAATCATCATCTTAACGCTTCCAATTAATATATTGACCCTTGGCCTCTTTACCTTCGTTATCAACGCTGTAGTCTTCCTGATAGCTAGCTCAATTGTCAAAGGCTTCGAGATCTCCAGCTTTGGCGCCGCCCTATCAGCCGCAATAGTCTACTGGCTCCTCACCATGCTAGTAGGTCTGATCGAAAGAAAAAACGAAGAATAGTGGATAGTAAATGGTTCGCAGTTAGCGGTTAGCGGTTGGCGGTTGGCGGTTGGCGGAGCTATCTAATAGTGCCGCTTCATCTTAAAAAAATACTGTCTGAACCTAGGTGAGTTTATTTTTTTATGAGAA
>JBAXQZ010000038.1:0-9175 GCA_037131475.1 bacterium
TAATGCCTTTCAGGCTGGTATTTATGCCACCACCTCTGGTGGTGGTCGTTAACTAACGAAAAGTTAAAAATTAAATAATTAACTTGAGAAATATGGGGACCGATTTATGTCGAATGCTAAAAAAGAAATTTTAATTGCTACTTTAAATCGTGGTAAGGCCAATGAAATCAAGGAAATTTTCAAGGATACCAACTTTGATTTGAGATTTCTTTATGAATTTGAAGATCGAATTAAAGATTTGGAGATACAGGAAAACGCAAAAAGTTTTGAAGGTAATGCATTGATCAAAGCTATTATCATTGGTGACCAATTGCAAATGATCACGCTGGCTGATGACAGCGGGCTTTCTGTAGATGCCTTGGATGGAAAACCGGGGATATTTTCGGCTCGATATTCGAAAGAAAAAACAGATTTGGCAAATTACGAAAAAGTTTTATTTGAAATGAAAGAAGTCCCTTTTGAAAAGAGGGGATGTCATTACACTTGCACTGTTGCAATTTATGATCCATCAACGAAGTTTGTCAAAACTACTGAAGGGCAATGGCATGGTAGAATTGCATTGGAGCCAAGAGGGACAAAGAGCTTTGGCTATTCCCCAATATTTTTGTCAAAAGATACGGATTACAAGAAAACCAGCGCTGAGTTTGAGCCCTATGAATTAATCGAAATTAACCATAGAGGTCAAGCCTTCAGAGATGCAATCAATGAACTTGATAAATATTTTTTAGTTTGAATAAACTTGCTCCTGGTGCTATCAATCTATTGCCGAGGAATAATTTTTTGATTTGCAAGATATTGATAAATGAACTCAAAGTATTCGTGTCTAGCCCTGAATTAAGGAAAACTTAAAAATTTAGATTAACTGTTAATTGTGCTAAAATATATTTTATAAGGAGGATGTTTTTGTTTATTATTGGTGGAATAGTCCATATGAAATCAGTCCATCAAGAATTTAAATTGATTGCTTAATATCTGCTTAATCGGTAGTATTAAAATATATAATAAATTGAGGAGGATATGTGAAAACAGTTTGGATAGTATTAATCTCTGTTGTTGCAACAGCAATGATAGCTGGTAGCGGTAGTTATTTTTATATAAATCATAAGGCGGAAACAGCAAAGAATGACTTACAGGCGCAAATTAATGACCTAAGTGTAAAATTAGCAGATGTTAGCGATAATTCAAATAATACTCTTGTTGCAGTAGCGAATACCAATCAGAATACCAATACTGATCCTACTGATGGCTGGAAAACATTTACAGATAGTAATTATGCGACAACTCTTAAGTATCCCTCTACCTTGCCAGTCCCAACTTTATCCGTTGTTAAAATGGGAGCTCAAGACATATTCCCGAATATTAATTGGGATAATATCAAATTTCCTGTTCAAGTCGCTGAGCAATCCTATGGAACATCTGTAAACATTTCGACACTGGCTGAATATAAGAACTCATCAGCATATGTTCAAAGTTATAATCAGATAATGAGCGTTTATAATAATAAAAATGCCTCAGGTGCTAGTAAGCTTTTAATGCCACCAGAAAATGCTCAAATCACTGCATCTTCATCACCAACTTATATCGAAAATACGAACGGTGAATATCGAGGGATATATTATTTTGCCAATATTGGACAAGACTACAGCACAGATCTTGCATTGATTGCCATCCTCACAAATAACAAAAACGTTGTAGAACTGAATGTTACAATGAATTCAGATAAATCGGCTCAATATACGTCTACTCTTGGAAAAGATTCAACTTTTCCATCATACGTAGCGAATCTAAATAGTTCAAGTGATGAAACTATTGCCAATGAATTTCTGAGCACTTATCAATATCTAATCAAGAGTATAAAGTAAACAGCTCTCCGAACTATTTACAAAGATTGCGGTTCTCGAGATTGCCAGCGCGCAATAAGTACTGCAATAAAGAATAAAGTATCACCAATCAGTCCGATTTCTCCGCCGATTCTTGTCTTGTGAACAAATATTAAAATGATGTCGATAAATATCGAGGCTAGAGTGATATAAAAAGCGCCCTTGGAAATCAGGATTGTAATTGCCCAATCCCAAAATCGTTTTCGCCATATTTTATTTGAATTGAAGTTCATAATATTAAGTTATTTTACCATCGATCGGGCAAATTGTAAAATCGACCCAGATCGTAGTTCGTCCACAGAATAATCAGTTCCATAATCTATATTTACGTGATATAGTCTGTATTATGATGAAAAAAATCTTATTAATTACGGGAATAATTGTCATATTTGTGTCCTATTGTATTATTACTGAACTTTATTTTCCATTTCTGTATCCATTTAAGCATAGTGCTTTGTGGCAAAATAATGATATTTCAAGTTTAGAGATTGGAAATCAGCCAATTGATGCCTCGCAAATTGTGAAATCTCAACTGCAATTCTCTGATGGATCACACAGAAGAATATTGATTTATTTGCCAAAAGGTTATGATCAATCCAATAAGAATGTCCGATATCCGACTTATTATCTTCTCCATGGATCGCCTGATGATGAGACAGGCTGGATTGTGGGCGGTCGAATCAAGGAAAACTTAGACAAATATATTGACGAGAAAAAGATTCCGCCTTTGATTGTCGTTTTGCCAGATGGAAATGGTGGATTATTAAATGATAGTCAATATATTGACTCAACTGACGGAAGACAGCAAACAGAAACATTTATCGCAAAAATATTAGTTGATTACATTGATTCACAATTAAATACGATGCCGGACAGTAAGCATAGAGTCATAGGTGGATTGTCCTCTGGCGGTTTTGGGGCAATCAATATTGGCTTAAAGCATCAAGATCGATTTGGTTATATCCAATCTTTTAGCGGATATACAAACATAGAAATTAATTCTGCTAGCCAAAAGTTGATTCAACACTCACGAGGCACAGTATGGGCCAACTCGCCGAGACTTTATTTGAAAAATCTGAATCGAAAGGATGCCAAAGTTTTTTTGGCCGTGGGAAAGTCTGATGGGTATTACAATGATAATATAACATTTAATCAGATGTTAATTTCTCAAGGTTTCAGCTCAGATCTCTATACAGATGATGGATGGCATACTTGGATCTATTGGTCAAAATATTTTTTGAAAGGTCTTGATATCTTAAATGCAAATTGGCAGAAAAACACTTAATTCGATTCAGAAAAGAGTAAACCTTGGTCGGTAATAGGTTTATTTAATATAAAGAATAATTAAATATAGGAATTTATGAAAATTTTGGTGGTTTATTATTCAAGGACTGGGCACAATAGACAGTTGGCAAAAGAACTAGCGGCAGAGGTAGCTGCTGATATTGAAGAAATTATCGAATCGAAACCAAAAGGTTTTATTATGTCTGGTTGGCAATCAATGACAAAAGCCAAAGGTGAGATTGGCAAAGTAGCTATGAATCCAGGGGATTATGATCGGGTCATCTTGGTCGCCCCGATTTGGTTTGGCGGTATTTCGCCCGCTTTGCGTACTTACATTGAGGAGTATCTAACAAAGATTAAAACCTTTGCCTGTCTTTCGGTTTCAGGAAATGGCAACAAGAACGAGTCATATATTGATCAATTGGAGAAAGAATATTCTCTCAATATCCGGCCACGGCTTTTGCT
Source organism: bacterium (assembly GCA_037131475.1). Classification (GTDB taxonomy): domain Bacteria; phylum Patescibacteriota; class UBA1384; order XYA2-FULL-43-10; family 1-14-0-10-43-13; genus JBAXQZ01. The sequence goes on from JBAXQZ010000038.1 coordinate 3,630, forward strand.
ATCGGATGCAGAGCTGGCAAAGAATGCATATTCTCAAAAACTCGAGGCTTTTGCTAGGTTGTTGAAAAGCGATCAAAAATAATAAATTATTGATTTGGAGGAAATCTGGTGTTGCCCCTTCAACTGCTAGTAATGATGCAAACTATGCCGAACTTCTTTCCACTTTTCAATTCACCGACTAGTTAAAAACAAAAGTGGTCATATCTAGCAATTAAAAGCTATATTTTGCATTGTAGAATCGTTTCTCAAATATATTTGCGCTAGGGGATTGGGCTTCTTTTTTTGGTTGACAAAAGTTATAATATAGCTATGAGAAAAGAAGTTAATTCAAATTCTGATAGACAGTCTAGTTTTTTTGAATCAATTCAAGGCGACGATAAAAAAATGTCGAAAGATTTGGTTCATGATGATAGGAATCATACTAATCACGCGAAAAATAAGTTCTCGCGACGATTCTTTGTATCATTTGTCTTTTTTCTATTGTTGGGCTCTGGTGTCGCTAGTGCCTATAGAAATCAGCAAATTCATCTTCAAAATTTAGAGAGAAACGAACGGCGTGAAATTAGTAACGAAAATAATGCAAATTCGTCTATTTCCTACAATCAGAACAGTAATGTTGAGGTAAATCCCGTCGCGATAATTGATACTTCAATACCGGTTACTGAAAAGAAAAATAAAAAATCTGTTTTTGTCCCCACGCCGGCAGCAGAAGAGGCCATATCACAAGCGCCACCAATTCACACAACACCAGTCTCCGCGCCTATTGTAGAGGAAACGAAATCAAATACCGATGGCTCGACGACTACTGTCATCGCAACGGCCGAAGGCGCGAAACCTGCCGATTTTCAGGCAATTACAACACCCACGACTATAGAAATTGATTCTCCGCTCGATGTTTCTTTTAGCGATGAAACGGGGCTTTACCCAGATTTGTCAGGTATATTGAAAAACTATTTAAATGAATCATTGAAATGGCGCAACGAGATTTCTGGGCTGAACAAAATTACGATCAGAGATGCTGGCGCGACTGGTTGGGCCGGGCAATATCTCGGCCAATATACTGTTGCAGCAGATGGCAGGGACATCATCAGCGCCTCAGGAACGATTATCCTAAATACTTATTATTACAAATCCTCGCCATATTTTAACGACTTCATGAAGCTAGTTTTATCTCATGAATATGGTCATCACTACACACTTTATCACAAGTGGGTTGATTGGGATTTGACGATTAGCGAGCGTTTCCCCTCGAGTTACTATACGAGTCGCCCACTCAGCACCACGACAACTGCAACCGATTATTCTCTTGGTTGGGAAAATTGTGAGGCTGAAATTATTGCTGAAGATTATTCCTATTTTTACTCCGGCTTTAGCCTGCAGGCTATGAGTAAGCTTTACAACTTTCCTGCGCAATCGATAAAATCATGGCTTGACAATATTGGTGATCCAAGTTTATTGTCGGTTGCCTTACCAATTGAAATCGATACTGAAAAACCAGTGATTAGAATAGTTTCTCCTGACACAAGCCCATATGCTCTTATCACCAACAATATCACTCTCGAAATATTAGCTACAGATAATTTTGGGATTGACAAAACCGAGGCATATCTCAATGATGAACTAAGGGGCACATATCAAGCTTCAAATTTGAGATTGACAATAAACTTTGCAAATTTTGGAACATATAATTTGAAATTTCGAAGCTATGACCGAGCCGGCAACTTCGGGGAGACAACTTTTGTAGTTATTTATGCTCCGCCAATACTGCCCACGAATGAAAATACAAATGATGCCCTATGATTTACGTCTCCTCTGACCGCTTTCGTACGATTAAGCTCAGAACGGATTTTTTGTTTCTGAGGAGGCGATTGACATTTTGCTTATGGCTTTGTATAACGTAAGTATGAAAAAGAATTATATATATTTTTTTGTAATCATAATTGTTGCGGCGACTATATTTTTTACTCCTGTCGGCTCTAGGGTGAACAATGGAGAAAATAGTATTGATAATATTAATCAAACAGTAGATAGCGAGAAGTCATTAGTTGAAAATATTGCTGTGATGGATATCCTCAAAAAAGAGATTGGTCAAGTTACTCAACAACCCCAGCAAGACTCATCTCTAGACAAAAATAATAAAAAGAATATCGCTAGCGATAAGGGATATTGGTCACAAAAAAAAGTTTTTGTTGATACGGATAAGAGTAATATACAAGATATCGTTTCAAAAGAACCAACAAAAACCATGATACCAATAGATGCTAATACTAGCTATGCTGAATCAAATATTGAAGAGACATTTCTCAAGGGGGCTACACGAATTGAATATTAATTATTCATCTTGCGTATACATTATTTGGTCTTGTGTCTATTTAACATTAAATTATTTTTTCAATTTTGGGTGGATTAAATATCCGTCCATTTTTTTAGATTATATGGTAATATTGAGATAAGAAAAATAAATATTATATATTTAATCAGTGCGGAGGAAAAATGTCTGAGACGCAACCAACTTATAGTGAGTTAAAAACTGAGATTATTGCTCATCGTTTGGATTTGAAGGAGATAGAAGCCAGAGAGCATGAAAAGGCGCGCAGGCCTTGGAGGATATATGATTCAACATTATTGACAGATCCAGAGATAGGAGAGAGGAAAGACTTTTCTTTTCAAGCATGTTTTGCTTCGTTGTTGCCAAAAGAAGTAGACGGTCGGCCGATTGAAAATATCAGACAATATATCGAAGAAACACTATCCTCTCGAAATGGTCAGGCTCTTGGCATCGAATTTGGTGGCCCTGCTCGCCAATTATTTGATGGATTTACTCAGGGATTTTTCCAAAAAACGGAGGGTGTTGTATTAAAAGATATTAAGCCACGGTCTGATTATGAGCCTAATGGCGGAAGGCAACACAAGATACTAGAGGGTGATTTTTTCGATATTAAAATTCAACGAGAGATTGGTAAATGGTTTGATGGTGAACAGGTAGATTTGATTTTTGAAAAAATGGAAGGTGGACTTGATTATCTGCCTTATGATTTCAGGTTAACTATGCATCAATTTTCGCGTATGTATGCAATGTTGAGAGAGGGTGGGCTAATGTTTGTGCAGCTTCCACCTCCTCATCATCGTGTTGCTGGTGAATATTTGGGTGACATAATCAATGATTGGGTGGAAGGTATTCATGCAAATTATCCAGATGTTTTAGAGTTGGTAGTTCATCAAAATCTTTTGAGGCTAAATAAGCTTCCTGGCGCACCCGATGTATTGCCGAAGATCAATCTTCCCAGGATGCAAGATACTAAATAAATGAAGCCAAAGGTATTATATGTGGCATTGTCGCAAGAAAAATGAATTATTAATTGATTGTTTCCGTGATATCAATATAAAGGGTGAGTCTTTTATCTATATATAAGTTGTTGTATTATATAATTATGAATAATGCAATAATTTTTGGCGTTCTTGGTGGATTTTCACTTGTTATTGGTGCTTTTTTTGGTATTAGATTTAATTTTAAGCAGAAGGTGATTGCTGGATTTATGGCCTTTGGATCTGGTGTCTTGATTTGCGCTCTCACTACAGGTCTAATGGAAGAGGCCTTTCGTTATGGCGGTTTTGATGCTGCAATAATTGGTTTCTTGGCTGGTGGGCTGGTCTTTGTCGGCGGTGATTATTTACTTCATTTGGCTGGGGCAAGGAAGCATAGGCACAAGCCACTGGTGTCGTCGGATAAAGATTCAAACGGAAAGTTAATTACCTTGGGAGCGATATTGGACGGCGTACCCGAATCGATCGCGCTTGGGATTGTGCTTTTTGTTGGACAAAGTGGGGGAGTGCTCATGTTGGCAGCAATTTTCTTGTCAAATTTCCCAGAGGGGATTTCGTCTGTTTCGGGATTATTAAAAGAAGGTTTTAGCAAGAAGAAAATTTATTTGATATGGACAATAGTAGCCATGATCTCTGCAATTTTAACTATTGCAAGCTATATATTTCTTCATGATTTAAATCCAAATATTATTGGCATCCTAGAATCTTTTGCCGCAGGCGCGATCTTAGCGATGCTGGCTGATAGTATGATGCCAGAGGCCTATGAGGAAGGTGGATTTGGTATTGGATTATTGACAATTGTAGGTTTTATCATTGCTTTTGTTCTTTCTAGGATTAGTTGAAAGAGCCCATGTCGCATCTGATTTGAAAAAAAGGTACAAGGGTTAATGTAACAGTTGAATTATTAAGATTGAATTAAAATACTGTTAAAAAAAGAAAATCACTGGTTAGTTGTCCAGTGATTTTTCGCTTATAATTTGATATGGACCGAATGGTTCATTCCAAGATTGTTTATCCGAGCGATGATTACATATTTTGCATTTTGGCGTTGGGATCGGCCTGAAAAATTGCAAAATTATTACCGTCTGGGTCTTCGGCGGCTGCTGATTTACCGACGTCTGGTATGTCCATTATTTCTTGTACTTTGCCACCGTTTTCTTTGATCATCATTGCGGCTTTTTCTATATCTGTGACAGCAATATTACCCACAAAAGCATTGACGCCTCCTTTGGCAATTGGAATTTGTCTCTTATACATTCCACCGTTGGCACCAATTTCTTCTTTTGGACCAGCCATAATCATCCAGTATCTATTTTCTTCCTTAATCACTCCCTCACGTTTCCATTCTTCGATTTTCCAGTCGAATGTGTCGGTATAAAATTTTGCGAGTTTTTCTGGCTCATCTGCCACGATCTCAAAATGCACAACTTTGCTCATCTTTTTTCCCTTCTTTATTAAATATTTGTCCGAAAATAGCTCAATAATCCTAATGCTTTAATTGTATAAATATAAATATTAATTTATAATTAATCCATCTTTCTATGTATTTAGGTCTTTCGTAAAATGCGATATTTAATTAAATTTTTTCGAAGGGAGCGAGATGGACATTGTAAATTATCATCATTGGGACGTGCTCGTAATGTCCTGTATTGATGGAAGATTTATCAAAAGGACTGTTGATTGGACAACTGATCAGATAGGAGAAGTCTTTGATTTTCGCACCGGGGTCGGCTGCAGCAAGGCTATATTGCAGGACAAAATCGACTGTAAGGATTTTGTAAATGTCGTCCGAACTGCTATCTCTCTTCACAAAATTAAAGAAATTTGGCTGGTTGATCATATTGATTGCGGTGCATATGGTGGAAGTGAGCGGTTTTGTGGAGATGAGGCACGAGAGAAAAATTTTCATATTGAAAAGCTTGGTGAAGCGGCCGAAGTTGTGCAATCAAATTTTCCAGAATTGGTTGTCAAAAAATTTTACGCTGATTGGGATAATATAAGTGTGGTGTCTTGAGGTAGATATAGGGAGCTCTGTTGCGAAGAGAGACCAATACCTCCCCTGACCCCTCCTAAATTAAGAGGGGAAAACGAAGGGAATATTACCATATTGCTAGATTTACTCTTCTCAGAAATATTTTACCGTACTAAGTGATTGAGAATTATAACGTAGTTAACGACCACCACCAGAGGTGGTGGCATAAATACCAGCCTGAAAGGCATTA
>JBAXQZ010000039.1:0-9121 GCA_037131475.1 bacterium
GTTTCGAGGTTGGGGACTATACAAATAAAATGTTGAATATTTATATTGATTGCAAAATAGGGCGGAGTTGGATAAGATTAATAAAAGCAGAAAAGAAGTTTATTAATCGGGGAGTACAATGTCAATACTGACCAAAAAAGAGATTTTCAAATCAATCGAAAGCGGTGAAATACAGATAGAGCCGTTTGATTCTGAAGCGGTCGGAGCTGGCTCAATAGATCTAACTTTGTCCAACAAATTTCGCGTCTTCAAGCGAGCTGAACAAATATATGATGTCGATGAAAGTTTGGATTATCATGATTTGACGGAGGCGGTCGAGACGGATGAAATAATCATACAACCACAGGAAACTATCCTCGGTATTACAAGAGAAAAAATCACTCTATCTCCGAGCATGTGTGGTTGGCTTGAAGGCAGGTCACGATTTGCTCGTCTGGGGCTAATGGTCCACATCTCTGCGTCCTTCATGCAACCGGGCATCAGCAATCAGCAAGTATTGGAGATTAGTAATATGGGGCATGCACCCTTTCGGTTACACGCTGGCACTAAATTTTGTCAGTTTATCTTTCAAAGAGCAATCGGTGAAGCTAGGTATGAAGGTAAATTTAATAATCAAACCGAGCCTTAAAAATTTGAGACCAACTAATAAATATGAGGAGATTTATGGCATCTAACAATGAGGAGTTGAAGGATATTGATCAAGATCGTGGACTTGCAGTTAATGAAATAATTGAATCCGTGAGAGAGGCGTTTCAGCAAGCTAAGAAAAAAGAAGATGCGCGAATGATCGCGTTTAATTTGTATGGCAAGATTGGGGCTGCGCTAGATCCAAAATTTCTTTTTGGAATTTCGATGAAGACATATGTAATGCCCTACACTAATGAGATGAAAAAATCCATTGATGAAGTTTTGACTGATGTTGGATCCAAAATTGTTTTAAACGTTTTTACGCCAGATACTGCACAAGCCAAAAATGATAAAATGTTGAAAGACATACTTGCTATATTGGAAGAGGGTTTTAGTAATAATACATCTTCGGATGATGTCCATCAGATGGAATTAACTGCACAGAAGCATGTAAGCGGTCAGATCAATATAAAGGCTCATCTTGATTCATACACGCCACCACCACCTCTAAATATGGCGGCATACATTGGTAAGGAGAACATTGGTTCTTCGCCGACAGATGTGTTAAATGTGGCTGATATTCCAATTGGACCCCCTCCTGAAGCTTCACATGAAAGGCTGCTAATTGACAATTATCGTCCAGGGGGTGAATCTGAAAAATATTACTATAATGAGCCGCTTGATGCTCGTCCGCAAGAGAGACAAGAAGGGTTGGCACGCGTTAAAGCTGCACATGAGATCTTGAGAAATGATTATTTATCGACTCCTGATGAGAATTTTGAGAGAAAAAGCGCTGAGCTTCGCAAGTGTGCAGATTTTTATCTCGAGCAAATTAAAAAGGCGAGTACAAATATAGATTTAAAAATAATTTTTCATAATTATTATGATTCAATAACTAGTTTACTTAACACTTCTCCACGAGTGGATGTCTCTGCGAGATTAATTCCTCTCGAATCGAGTGGATCTATTGACTCTAATTTTGGAAAGATTGAAAATAGTACTATATCGAAGCTGATAATACAAAATATTGAGATAATTACTGATGCTAGACAGCCAGAGAAGGCATTGAATGAATTGCATAATTCTTTAAGGGAAGAAAGACGTCTGCTTGAAAGTGACAATCTCAATAGTAATAGTATAAACCATCTTCGTCAAAGACGATAATTCTCATCTCAACATATTTTATTCTACCATTTAGCAAATAAGAAATTTGACTCTACTTTTCCAAAGTAATTACTCTGGGACTATCTATTTTGTTTGATTGGGCGTATGCTTGTAGTCTATGAAGAACCTTGCCAAAAGAATCGTCCTTTTTCGTTTCCATAACAATTTTGCTGTATGCAAAAATAAATTGGAGATAATCAAATATTATAATCCAAATATTGAGATTTACGGACTATTTGGTGGGGAAACAATTGATCTACCAAAGGCCAAAAGAGCTTTGGGCAAATTATTTGTAAATATTTATCAAGTTCCCGTGACTGATGCTGAGTGGAAATGGCAAAATGGCGATCTTTCGCTCGTGGATTGGTACCGTGAAGTGGGCGAGGGGATTGATTTTGATATTTTGCATTTGATCGAGTGGGACCTGCTAGAGCTTGGCTCATTTGATGAAATATACAAACATATCCCAGCTGATGGTGTGGGCTTGACCGGGCTGACCCCGATGTCGCATATTCCCAAATGGCGTTGGATCGACAAAGAGCCATGGAAGAGTCAGTGGGCGGAGCTCCTAGCTCATGTTGGAAATAAATATAATTACAAGGGGATTGTCCATGGATGTTTGGGGCCTGGCAATGTCTTCCCGAGAGCATTTGTCGAAGCATATTCAAAATTGGAGGTTCCAACTCTCTGCCACGAAGAAATACGATTTCCACTGTTTGCTCAAGTCTTGGGTTTCAAGCTGTATGACAATGGGTTTTTCAGGGATTGGCATAATCACACTGATGATTTATTTTTCAGCTGTGCTCATGACAAAAAGGAGATTGAGCGAAGTGATATGGATTTGGAGATGTTGAAAATCACGGGAAGACGAGTATTCCACCCCTGTATTAAAATATTTTCCTTTGAATTGCCGGAGGCAAAAGTCACTATTTGTCCCGTTCTCAAGATAATACTGCCGATCGATTTACCTCGATTGACCAAGGCAGCTAGACTGAAAAAGTTAATCGCAGATATATAATTAATGTTATCGAATAATGAAAAGCGCCCGCTCTCGATCTCGAGAGTGGGCGCTGGTGTTTTGTATGGGATTACGGTGTAATAATCCCAGTTGTGAGTTCTTCCATCAACTCGTGAACTGATAGAATCCGATCGACGCGAGCGGCGTTTGCGCCCACGGTGTGGAGTTCTCGGCCAGCCACTTCGGGAATGGCGGCAGAAGAACTGAGTAGGCCCTCGCAGATGCAGAAATAATCTGGATCTGTTTGGGCTATGCATGTGCCATCGCTGCGGAGCATATAGCCCAATTCGCAGATAACATCAAGTTGTCGTTTGCAAGCATGCAGATAAAGTGGGGAATTCTTCAGTATGCGAAATGCCATGCCGGCTGGACTGCCAGGGTTGGTCGCGATGATAATGTCTTCGGCGGTTGCGCGAACACAAGCTTGTTTTGTCGTATCGCTGGCACTGCTTTCTTCAGTAGCGAGAAATCTGGTGCCTATTTGAACACCGGCAGCTCCTTTGGATAGCCACAAATCGATGTCAAACTTGTTCCATACCCCTCCTGCAACGAAAACAGGTATACCCGCTTCCATTCCAAATTGGATTATGGGAGGTGCAATATTCTCGAGACTGTAGGCAGGATTGAAGATTTCTTCCATACTAAAGCCGAGATGTCCACCAGCCAGTGGGCCTTCTACAATGAATCCATCTGGCGGATGTCCTTGTGCACTCCAGAGCTTGTATATAGTTTTTGCTGCTCGAAGTGATGAAACAACCGCAAAAAATGCTACTCGCTCATGTCCTTTGAAGGCACCGATGAATTTGTAGATGCCAGCGCCGATAATGATTAATCGTGCACCACCATCGATTGCACCTTGGATTGATTCTGCACAAGTGTGCATGTGGGCCATGCAATTAATGGCGATAGGCCCGTTGTTCTTGCCAATTTCGTTTGCAAATTCAACGGCTAATTTGGCCGCCTCATAGTGACCGACTGGTCGTCCAATCAAGTCGGAAATACCCCTATCAAGGGCGACAGACGTAATGGTGCCAACACCACCTTCGCGAGCAACGGCCCCCGATAAAGCTGGGAGGGAAATTGCTGCTCCCATTCCACCTTGAATGATGTGGAAACCATCTTTGATATCTGGAAACTTGGGCATCTTTCACCTCCTCGCTTCCTGGTCGAAATTTATGCATCAATCGCATAAGTCGATACTTGTAGTATCTTTGTTTATATAATATCAATTTGACTCAAAATGCAAATATTTATATGAATAAATACGCATTTGCTTTAATTATTGTTCGATCCTGTGTTCTTGCAGGCAGAGAACTAACTCTTCGATACAAACTTCCCTGCCTACCGGCAGGCAGGTCCACCCTCAAGTCGCAAGGAGTCGAAGAATAAAATAGTCATATTATTACTCTAAATTAAGAGGGGAAATATAGGACAAATATTGTTCCCGATATAAATATAAATTGTATTTTTATCGCGCTAATTGGCGGAGAGTCATTTTTGCCCTTGACAGGTCATTGGCATTTGTTTATAATGTGGCTTGCTTTGAATTCTGTTGAAAGGAGAAATTTTAAGGCAATTATCAACTGATAGAAATATCTTCGCAAGAATGAATTTATCAGTTTCGAACTTTGAAAATGGAGGTGGGAAAAATGGCTAAGGGTAATAGAAAATTAACCCAGAGCTTCACGATTGGTAGCACAACAATTGATGTTGAAGCGCCTATTAAGAATTTTCGTGAAATTCCCAATCGTTTTGCGAAAACGATTGGCATGACGTTTTATAGGAAAGCCATCGATGGTGTTTTTCAGGTTGTGCTTACATCGATTGATCGAAACCATGCAATTAACCGCGGGGAATTAAAAGTTATTCGCCTAAGGGATAATAATTCCATCGAAGCAGTTGTTGCAACTGATGTATCTAACTGGAAGAGCTGCAAAATGATTTGCGCGTTGTATTGCCCAATTGGATGTATTAACTCTGACATAATGGAAAAATTGCAGAGTGAACCAGTGGTAAAAATCGCGAACGTAGCTAATGTTGCTAGCGTCGCGAGTGTGGATCCGGTGTATGTGCCGGAGGAGGAGACGCAAGAAATGGTAGATAATACTTCAATTAAAGAGAAGTGTTCTAAGTATCCTGAGCTGAACGAGCCATCAGGTCAAGAGAAGCTACTCGAAATTTTGAGACGACTCGGTGCACTGGCGTATGACGAAAGCGCGCATGAGTACTCCAAGATGCTCAAAATAGCGGATGTCACTGCTGTTATCAGCGAAGTTTGTGAGTTGGGCGATATGATGGGGAGAGTTATCGGGCGCAACGTCACTACACAGATCATGGGTAATTCGGTAGATGCTCAAGGCAAATATATCTATCCCAAACGTCGCAGTAGTGGCGCGATTGTCGGATATTATTTGACCGAGACGGCAGACATCATGATAGAGCAACTCAAGCTGTATGAAGAAATAGGATACACATCAACGGGGCCGATACCTGTGGATGAGGAATATTGTTCTGAATCCAGAGATACGGTCGGAGTTGAAGCGGTTGCGAAAGTGCCCGAAGTGAAGGCTGAAATATTGCTAGATCAGAAGGCCGAAGCATCACTGCCAGCATCTTTATCTTTGAAGGAAATCGTCGACGCTCTGCGTAGACAAATAAGCAGTATGCATAGTCAAATCACCAGTCTCAATGAGATAATAAGAGTTGGTGATTTGGAGCTCGAAAAAGCTCATACTATACAATCTCTTAAGTATGGGGTCATATCGTGTATCAAGGTTTATGATTCCATTGATCATGAGCAATCAAGTCGACTACTTGCTGGAATTGAAACACTATTTCAACCAGAACTGATTGAAATTGGTCCGATTCAGACACGAGTGGAAGAAGCTCGAGCAGAGCTTGAAACTGTTCGCACTGCTATCTCTGAGTTGCTTAAAGAGATGTAAGCTAGAAGTAAGCAAAAAACTGGTCCCCGTAGCACTGATGTGCTGCGGGGACTTTTATATTATGCGACGAGTTAAGATAAAATATATTATTTACATTATGGCGGACTTCTCCACTCGCAAGCTACACGGAGTCGAAGAATATTATATTAGTTGATGCGTCACAGAACAGTGGGGGATAGTATTAAACGGAGTGCTTTTTGTGTTTCTTGATAATTTGTTGCATTTGTACGAATTGTTTGTTCTTTGAGCCACAGAAGAATTTGCGACAGACTTGTGGGCGGGTCAGGTGAATCTTGCAGAAATTATTTTCGAGATAGATGCAACTGCCATCTGACTTTTGTGCGACTAGATTGAGGCCGTATTTGCTGATATCAGAGAATTTATCGAAATCTTTTGAATATGGGAAAATCGTCTCATATTGGTGTGAGTGGTATTCGGTTGCGTTGAGATTGATTGCAAATAATTTGCAACAAACGCCGCATTGTTCGCATTTGTTTGCCATGATGGTGATATTATATAAAAAACCGCGTGATTGCGGCTTTTTATAATTTATAAGTTCAAAATATTATTGTTTGTCGTATTTGGCGACGAATTTTTTGATTTCTTCAATATTTTCTAGGACTAGCTTGGCTTTTTTGATACCAAATTGAAATGGATACTTATCTTCTTCATCGTTCATCAGGACGATCATGCGATTACCTTTGAACTCTGACTCTGAAACGATTGACATACTCACTCCTCAAATTTTATTTTTAATATTTGTTTATTATACACAATAATTATCAATTACCAAAATATTTTCGCTATTTTGAGAAAAGTTTTTTCTTGTTTGCCAAAATATCCTTCGTTGATAAAAAATTTGGAGACTCATCTTGTTAATATTTGATTGGAGAGTTAAACTGAAAATAGTAAATAAAAGAATAATCATTTAGGAATAAAATGGATGGAAAAAGCATCGAACAACCTATTGATATAATCGATTCTGCAAAAGAAATAGAGGACGATAACTTTGATAAATTTAAGCCGACTCCTCCAGAATGGCAACCGGTTCGGCAACAGTTTGTTCAAATGATCAAAAACAATAAATATCCCGATTTCATGGGTATAACTGAAAATTCAGAAAATTACCGGGTTTTTCACGGCACAACCGCAGAAAAACTTGCCCTTATTGTTGAAAGTGGCGGCATGAAACCTTTCCTCGAAAAGGAATCCTCTGATCCTGCTATTTTTTATGTCACAACTCCGACGATGGCAATTTGGCATGCTGCTGAAAATGGTCCGCATGATACCTTGCGAAAAGAAGGCAAGATACAGTACTCTCATGATAAAAACCAGGTCGTTTTACTGTTGATTGAGATTCCAAAAGATGACTTGGAGAATAATCCAGAGGCGACAAAGATGCATCAGGCAACGGGAGTTCAGGAAATAATATTTGAACGAAAAGGATTTCCGAATCCATATAATAAACTTTATTTTTTTAAAAAAAGCCCAAAAGAAGATTATGAAGAGTATATATCGAAAGGAAAAGATGTGGATGAATTTGGCTGGATGTTTCCAACTTCATCTATTCCAAATAAATACATTTATGTAATAGATTCTCAAAACCGCAGAATGCCTATAGAAGAATACGTTAGAGAAATGGTATGAAGAACCATTAATATATTTGTCCCCAGAGAGAGCGCAAGGAATGAGCCGAATGAATGAGAGTGGCCTTCTGCCTTTGAAGGCGTCTTGAAATGAATGAAGACGAAATGACTGGAGTGAAAACTGCAATTGATCTCGAAGTATGAGTTCGCCATAATATTTTGTGCCAGCCGACTTGAAATCTTGGTATTTTGGGAATAAAATTATTATATATAGTCGTGAGTGCTTAATATAAAACTAACGAACCAGTTTGGTTCAAGAGGAGTATTATGAACAGCAAGAGGATCCATATTGGTAAGGCATTTAGCTATGCTTGGGAAAGTGTCAAGAATAATTTTTGGTATTTTGTCGGTCTTGCATTAATAGTGGGGGTAATCGAGTCGGTAGGAAATATCGTTTATTCTGGTGGGAAAAATTCTTGGGGGCTCTTGGGCATATTATTGAGTCCATGGATTACTGCGGGCTATCTGTACATACTACTAAGCTTCTACAAGAGTAAAAAGGCTCCCCTTGATAAAGTTTTTGTGCAGGGTAAATATTATCTTCGAGCCTTGCTCGCGACTATTTGGTTGATGCTGATAATCGGCCTTGGTTTTGTGTTGTTTATTATTCCCGGCATCTATCTTGCCTTGAAGTACCAATTTGTATTGAATCTGATTGTGGACAAAAACATTGGTGTTTCAGAAGCGATGAAAGAAAGTGCCAGAATGACTGAGGGTGTCAAAATGCGATTGTTTGTTTTTGATCTGGCATGTATAGGCATCACAATTGTGGGAGTTCTTTGCTTTGGCGTTGGTCTGTTGGTCACAATGCCAATTGCTTGGCTGGCGGAGATTTATATTTACAAAAAATTGCTGACTATTGAAGAATAATATTTAAAATAATTGTATATTACAAGGAGGCGGGATGAAGATGGAGGGTGAATTGATAATGTGGAGTGTTGGTCTAGATGTACTTGGCATCATCGTGATGATTTTGGCTGGAAATATCTTTTTTTCTGTTGTTGGAATTGTGATGATTCTGGTCGGCGCAGTCTTGTTGGGGATATCTATCAAAAATCAACCCAAAAAGAAAATCAGGAAGCGTTCAAAGAAAATATAGACAATGAATAAATGTAAAAATTGTGGTGCGACATATGAGCGGGGATTGAAAAATTGTGATAATTGCGGCGTTGGTCTGAAACCTCGTCGTAATTTATTGTTGCAATACTTCATATTGATTTTTTTTCTTGTCGGCGCAGGAGTATATTATTACTTAGTTGTACTTTGCCCCTATCCTATTCATTATAGTATTGGGAATGTTGACAGTAGGTTTCATGTTTCGCGTGATGAAGTATTAAAAGCAAGCAATGAGGCGGCGACATTGTGGAATGGGGCAACTGGTCAAAAAATGTTTGTCTACGATCAGGACTCAAAGATTAAAATCAATTTGGTTTATGATGACCGGCAGGCAAATCTCGACAAATTAAATGGAGAGATTGCCCAGCTTGATCAGAACAATCAATCGATTGGCAACTTGAATGATCGGCTCGATCAAATGGTATCGAGCTATCAAGATGATTTGGCGGTGTACAATAAAAAGCTTGATGCCTACAATGCTGAAGTTGAAAAATGGAACAATGAGGGCGGCGCACCAGCTTCAATATTTGCTAGATTATCAAACACCCAGATAGAATCTTCCCTATCCACCACCTTTGGTGGTGACTGGACAAATGGTTCTACCG
>JBAXQZ010000040.1:0-8915 GCA_037131475.1 bacterium
CTTGTGGATTCGATTCCACTCACCATACTGAGCGCAGTCGAACGTAAGACCCGGAATCCCGTCATAAGCGCGAGCGCATTGATAATGCTTTTCCCTCTTGTCATTTAGACTCGGTGAAACCGCTGGACCTGCCTGACGGTAGGCAGGGAAATCTTATAATGAAACTATCTATTACTAAGATCTCTCGGCTCCATTACATTCTGCTCGAGATGACAAGCTTGTGTAGCTTTTACTTATTCTTCGACTCCTTGTAGCTTGAGGGTGGAGAAGTCTGTATCGAAGAGTTGTTCTCCATCTGCAAGAACACAGAGTCGAACAATAATATGTTTTTTATATCTGTATTATTATCTGTTATCTGAGCGATCTGTATTCAGTATGTCATTCTTTTCGTAAATTTCGTATTTTCGTATTTCGTATTTCGTATTGAGTCGTATTTTGTTTGAATTTATTCCCAGCCGACATTGGTCAAACCCCAATCTAGGAGTTTTCTTGCTTCTATGGCTGAGGCGTCGGCGGCGTTGGAATTTGTCGCTAGGATAACGGCGATGAGAGTATGCCCGTTTCTTTTGGCGGCGCCGACCAAGCAATGACCAGCTTCGTCCATATAGCCAGTTTTGACGCCAATTGCGCCTGGATAGTCATATTGATTAACCAAACGATTGGAATTCTCTAGTGCGTGCCATTGTGTGCCTGTGACATCAGTTACGGAGGTTTTGCTGGTCTTGACTATTTCGGCAAAAACTGGCTTTTTGAGCGCATATTTGGTAATAATTGATAGATCATACGCTGATGATAGGCCGGTGACATCAAGTCCTGCTGGATCATGATAATTCGTGTCTTTCATACCCAAAGATTTTGCTTTTTCGTTCATTAGCGCCACAAATTTGCCAGTTCCCTTCTCATTTACTTTGTTTATATGCTCGGCCAAGGCGATTGCAGCGCCATTGGCGGACTTGATGAGCATACATTTGAGTAGATTATTTACGGTTATTTTCTCGCCTACTGTAAAATTGGCTGATGCGCCGATAGCGCTGGCGCTTGCCTCTGAGATGGCGACTATATCATCAAGTTTATAATTTTCCAAGGCTACGGTAGCAGTCATAATTTTGGTAGTTGAGGCTATTGGAACAGCAAGATGCTCGTTTTTACCCGCTAATTCAATGCTCGAATCGGCATCTATCAAAATATAGCGAAGCGCGAGGATCGATTGATTGGGCGCATCTGCTTTGACGATTGGTAGTGGCGAGATGGTCGGTAGTGGCAATTTGTTTTCGTTTGCGGCCAAAACATTATTTGCTGAGCTGTATTCACTTCTGAGAACGGCATCATCAAACTTCTCGGGCACGGATTTAATGCCCAGAGTATTGAAGATGATGGAAATGATAATTAACGATTTTATGATCATAGTATTTGAGCTTTATTTATTTCTCGGTATTCGCCGGGAGCAATGCTCAAGTCAACAAGTTTTAATTTACCAATTCTGATCCTTGTCAGCTTGACCACCTCAAATCCAATTTTAGCACACATCTTGCGGATTTGTCGATTGTAGCCAGTGTGGAGAATTAATTTAAATGTCATATTATTTCCCATTCCCTTGAAATCGGAAAATTTGTCCGCTTTCATCAATTTACCCTCGATTTGAAGTCCATTTTCGAATAAAGCTTTGATCTCGCTCGCTGGTAACTTTTGAGATTTTTTTGAGGTTGAAACAACTACCAAATATTCCTTGCTATGCTCAAAACTGGGATGAGTGAGTTGATTGGTCAATTCGCCATCATTTGTCAATAATATCAAGCCGTCCGAATCGTTATCGAGTCGGCCAACTGGATACACGCGTGGCTCTCTGGGCACAAAATCGGTGACTTTACTGCGATGTTTGGGGTCGCTGGCGGTTGAAACCACGCCAATTGGCTTGTTGAGGGCATAATAAAGCATTTTTG
Organism: bacterium; assembly: GCA_037131475.1. Lineage (GTDB taxonomy): Bacteria > Patescibacteriota > UBA1384 > XYA2-FULL-43-10 > 1-14-0-10-43-13 > JBAXQZ01. Next base: position 1,941 of record JBAXQZ010000040.1, read on the forward strand.
CCTGTCTTGCGACTATTTGACCATCAACACAAATTTCGTCGCTCTCAGGGTCGATTTTTGTCCCCAAGACTTGGGTTACGCTGCCATTTATGGTAATTTTGCCAGATAATATCAATTGATCGGCGCCACGTCGAGAACTGACGCCGTTTTCGGCTAAATATTTGTTGAGTCGGATTTCCATAGTGTTGTCGAATTTAGTTTTTATGCTATAGCGAGGTTGTTTGATTGATTTTTAAATCTATAAACTGAATATTGTGCTCAGAAAGCACTTTGGTTGCAAGCGGGATGATGATGCCAGGATTGATGAGCATACCGTCATGAACCGAAAATACTTTCTCAGGCTTGACTGCTAGTGCATAGTCGATTGCCTCAGAGAGCTTGACCCAAGGGCCAGCTGCAGGCATAGCGAGGATCTGAACAGTCTCATTGGGAATAGTGTAATTATCGCCCGGGTTGAAAAAATGGTCGTTGATAAGGTAGCCTGTATTTGCGCCAGCATCTATGCCTGGGTACACCTCGATGTGTTTCTCACCGATTGCTTTGATTTTAACGTCAAAAAGCTCAATTTCTTCCCCGTTGGATATAATCTGTGCCTCAATCCCCTCTTCTCTCAGGATATTTGCGCTTTCAGAGTTGGTAATTAGGGTTGCCTCATTATCAATCAAAATTTTCTTCAATAAGCTTACATCCATATGATCTGCGTGACTGTGCGTAATCAAGATTATCTTGATATTCTCGAAAACAGCCGAGGGATCAGTAAAAATACCTGGATCAAATAAGATCTTAGTGTCATTAATCTCTAAAATAAAACAACTGTGGCCTAGTTTGGTAATATTCATAATATTATGGGTTTAATCGCTTAACATCGCGTGGAAATAATGTGGCTTCCTTGATTGATGATAGACCGAGAATTAATTGGACAATTCGTTCGCTACCAAGTCCCCAACCACCATGTGGCGCCATTGCGAATTTGAAGGTTTCAAGATAAAATTCTAGGCCTCTGGGCTTGACACCCTTTTTCTTCATATTTTCAATTAACATGTTGTAGTCATGAATTCTCTGGCTACCGGTTGCGATTTCTACACCACGGAAGAGAAGATCAAAACCCTCTGTTTCCTCCTCATTGTCGGGACTTGGCATTGTGTAGAATGGTTTGTCCTTCCAAAAATAATTGGTGATAAAGATAAATTCAGAGTTGAATTCTTCTTTGGCATAACGGCAAGCAAGCCTCTCCCCCTCTGGATCGATATCAGTTTCAGCGGGAATTTCATAATTGTATCGTTCCTTGATTATTTTCCTAATCTCAGAGAGCTTTACATGGGGAATTTCTTCGGGAACATTGAGTGTCTCGACGTTGTACATTTGAAGCCATTTTTCACCATAGGCGTTGATGTGGTCAAAAACGCCTTTGATCACCTTGTTGAGCATATTTGATACATCGCGAAATGAATCAATCATAGCCATTTCGGCATCAAGCCCGATGTATTCATTGATATGACGGGTAGTGAAATGGGGCTCGGCACGAAAAACTGAACCGATTTCGAAGACACGCTCAAACACACCAGTCATCATCTGTTTGTAGAGCTGTGGGCTTTGAGCTAAATATGCTTCTTTTTCGAAATAAGTTATTTTGAAAAAGTTTGCGCCACCTTCTGAGGCTGTTTCGATAATTTTGGGGGTCTTGATCTCTGTGAATTTTTCTTGACGCATTACTTTTTCATAACCTTCAAGTAAAAGATCGTAAATTTTGAAGATAGCCTGAACTTTAGGGTGACGAAGCGAGATTGTGCGATGGTCGAGCAAAGTGTTTAATTGCAGATTAATTTCTGGCTTGCAAACGTCGATTGGGCATTCTTCAATGTTTGTTGATATCACCTTGATCTCTAGGCCCTGGATTTCGTAGCCACTTTTGGCGCGTTTATCCTCGATAACCTTGCCTGTTAGCTCGACAATATCGCCAGTCCTGGCTAAAACTGGCTTATCCCAAACAGTTTGAATCGTGCCTGTATAATCTTGGATAACTAGAAAAGTGATTGATTTTCCAAGAGATCTGAGATTGATGACTCGTCCCTTGATAAAAGCTTCTTGATTGGTTTTTTCGGATATTTGTTCGATTAATATTCGTTTCATATGATTCCTTGATTTTAATGATTACTTTTTGATCAATATTTATTTTATTTATCTCGCAGTTCGCCTGCGTATTTGGATTTGACCATTTCAATTATTTTTTGAATTACCAGATCGGCCTCATTGTCAATCAAAGTGCGTTCTGGGTGTTCGAGATATATGTGGTAGGCGACGTTTTTCTTGTTTTTGCCAAATTTGTCTGAGACAAATTCGTCAAATAATTCTACCCGACCAATTAACTCTGAGATATCATATATTTCTGTGATCATATCTTCGGTGGATAGCTTATTATCGATGATAAAGGCCAAATCGCGTGTAATCGCTGGAAATTTGGAGACGCCACGGTATTTGATTTTTTTGTCAGAAATATTTAATTTTAGTCGATCCTCTGGTAGATCAGCACGACTCAAGATAAGCTCCAAATCAACTTCTATCATATATGTAATTGGTTTTTTGATCTTGTATCTTTGCAATTCGTCGCGGCTAAGCTCGCTTATTGGTAAGAGCTCGGTGTCAATCTGAAGCTGACTAGACAATGCCTTTTGTGCTTCCTCAATAATTTTTTTGGCATTTTTGCCTGAAGTTACGATGGCGAGATGAGATTTCTCGGTTTCTTTGGTGAAAACATTGCCAATTTCGAAGATCATTATTGGATCAAAAGTGGGGTTTTTGGCAACTGCTTTTAGTAAGCTTGGAAGCAATGAGCTTTTCATATATCTATTTTCAATCTGAATCGGGTTTTTGACTTCTAGTAGACTGTCAGGCGAGAGGCCAATTGTTTTTAAATTATTTTCTGATAAAAAGGTGTAGCCAAAAACTTCGGAAAAACCTAGGTCAACCAGGGTATCTTTAATAAATTCTTTTTGATAATAGCTTGCTTTTTGGGGTGCATCTGAAATCGGTAGCGCAACTCTGGGAATATTGTTGTAGCCATAGATTCGAGCAATCTCTTCGGCGAGATCCTGCCAGATTGTCACATCGTTGCGCCAAAGTGGAACAGCGGCAATATGCTCATCGATAATTTGAAAGCCCAATCGAACAAGAATGTCATTGATATGTGTATCTGAAATATCGATGCCGATAAGGCCACGAATCAAATCATATGGAATTGCGATCTCAATTGGCTTGAGGTCGTTGACGATGGCGCTCAGGCCCTCGGTATATTCACCGCCCGCTGAAATGATAATTCTGGCTGCAACTTGGTCTATAGCTGCGTCTGGTCCATTGCGGTCGATACCGCGTTCGTATCGATAACTGGCGTCGGTGGATAATCCCAATCTTTTGGCGGTCATTCTGATAGTAATTGGATTGAAGTGTGCTGATTCGATGATTATATTTTTTGTATTTGAATCCACTATTGAATTCTCGCAGCCCATAATACCTGCGAGGGCTAGTATTTTTTTCTGATCTGCGATGACCAAATCTGAATCGTTCAAGACTCTTTTGATGCCATCGAGAGTGATTATCTCTTCATTATTCTTGGCGAACCGAACGATAATTTGACCGCCCTCAATTTTGTCCGCATCAAAAGCGTGTGTTGGGTGCCCCATATCGATCATTGTATAATTTGAGGCATCGACAATGTTGTTGATTGGCTTCAAACCCAACGCAGACAATCTTGACTGGATAAGATCGCTGGATGGAGCAATAGTAATATTATTTATGCCGATACATGAGTAACGATAGCAGCCTTCAACGCCAGAATTAATGTCGATTGACACACTTAGCTTTGGCGTGTCGGATTGAATTGGGAGCGGTAATAAGTTTTCTTTGAGTGGCAAATCTAGCACGGCGCGTAATTCACGAGCGATGCCAAGATGTGACAAGCAGTCCCCACGATTGGCGGTGATTTCTAAATCAAAAATCGAGTCTCCATGAAGAATTTTGGATATTGAGACACCAATTTCACAATCTTCAGGCAGGATAATAATTCCTGCGTGATCATCGCCAAGTGCTAGCTCATCGGCTGCACAAAGCATACCGAGCGATTCAACCCCACGGATATTAGCTTTTTTGATCTCAAAATTGCCTGGAAGCATCGCTCCGAGCTGGGCGAAAGGCACTTTCTGGCCAACTTGAATATTTGGAGCTCCACAGACAACTTTGGTCTCATTTGTACCATCAGTCACTGTGGCCAGTTGCAATCGATCTGCATTGGGATGTGGCTCGATCTTGATAATCTCTGCAACAATAATTTTTTCATCCAGAAAATTGGTCACTTCTTCAACGGCGGTACCTGAAAGTGCTAATTTGTCGGCTATTTCATCGTCGCTTAGCTTCGAGCTATCTATATCAATATGGTCTTGCAACCAACTTCGTAATATTTTCATAGTATTTGTAATTAATCATTAAGTTATGTGGATTTTTGTTGTGTACTTTTGTAATGGTATATTAGATTAAAACTGTTTCAAAAATCGTAGGTCTCCTGAGCGGAGTAGGCGGATGTCTTGGATGCCGTATTTGACCATAATTGGTCGTTCAACGCCTGGCCCAAATGCGAAACCGGAAAATATGGCAGGATCTAACCCCATATTTTCGATAACTTTGGGATGGACCATACCAGCGCCACCAAGCTCAAACCATTTGCCTTTGAATTTAACATCAAATTCGACACTTGGTTCAGTAAAGGGAAAAAAGCTCGGTTTGAAGCGAATTTTTACGTCATCGCCATACACAAATTTGTAGAAATTCTCCAAGGTCCAGAATAAATGTCCCATCGTGACATTTTTGTCTATATATAGCCCTTCAAATTGATAAAATGTCGTTTCGTGACCAGCATCAGTGGCTTCGTTGCGATAACAAACGCCGGGGACTACAACTTTGATTGGTGGTAGTTTGTCTTTGCCATAACGAACCTGAGAGTTGGAAGTTTGAGTTCTCAGTAATCGTCCGTCAGTGAGATAAAAGGTATCTTGGACATCTCTAGCGGGATGTTCGGCAGGAACGTTGAGTGCATCAAAATTGTACCACTCGGTATCAACTTCGGGTCCTTCGAAAACGTCAAAACCAAGCGACTCAAAGAAACAAATCGCCTTGCGGATTGATTGTGTGACAGGATGAAGTGTGCCTTTTTGAATCATAAGTTTAGACCTTTTTTTGACTTAATGCTGGTTTTTTGGTTTGAAAGAAACCTTCAAGGAGGATGGTGATGATTGCGATTGGAATAATTGTCCAGAGATCAAATAGTCCCATGCCCTTGAGAAATATGGTGAGAGTCAGGCAGAGTGAGATTAGTGTGCCTTGTCGGACCGATGGCCAGAAATATATAAATATTTTATCGTTTTTGAGTGAATTAATTTTGATATAAAAAATTAATATAGAGAAAAATCCTAGGAGAGCACCGAAAAGTGAGAGGTAAAACTGAGCAAATTCATAGTCGGTAGCTACAAAAGGATTATAGTTTGAAATACATAAAACTGTTGAGACTATGCAAAACAGCGTAAATGAGAAAAGTAGAAATAAGTTGCGTTTGAGCATTATCGCTCCTCGTCTTTTATTTGCGTAATAAGCCTTTCAATCTTGGAGGCTTGTTCTGAGGTAAAATCTGCGACAAAATGTAATGATGGTACTCGTCGTGCCGTGATCTTCTTGGATAGTTCGGTGCGAATCTCTTTGCGAATGTTGTTGCTTTCCTTGACTGCTCGGATGGTATCGATTGGCGAAGAAATCCAAACTTTAGCGTAGGATAGATCTTTGGTGACATGTAATTGCGTGACGGAGATAAAATCATCTGGAAAATGACTATGAAGCGCGATTGCGACTTCCTTCTTTATCAGAGCATCAATTTGTTCCATGCGACTTGTAGCCATATCAATACTTTAGCATATTTCAATGACTAAGTCTAATTATTAAGGTCAAATATTGTAAAAATTAATGTAAATTCAGTTCGTAGAGATATTTAGCCGACTCTCTAACATGCTGATTCTTTTTTTGAGATTTATAATCTCTTTGACAATCGCACCATCATCCTCGAGTGTTCTTTTCTCTATACGATCAAGCCGTTTGTTTATTTCGTTTATTTCTTTTTTAATCTCTGAAAAAAGTAATATGTTGCTTGTTTCGTGATCGTCCATACGTTCATCCATCTGATCAAATCTTTTGTCCATCTGATCAAATCTTTTGTCCATCTGATCAAATCTTTTATCCATTTTTTCAAAACGTCTGTCGACTTGTTCAAAGCGCTTGTCCACTTGTTCAAAACGCCTATCCATTTCGGTGCGAACATCAACAAACTGCTCCATCATCATTGTGAAGCCATCGTTCATGGTTTTTAGGATTATTTCGGCTTGACTTGGTTGGATTTCTTCTTTTTTCATTTCTTTATTTTATCAATAATAATCAGTAATTACCAGATTTTTTTATATAAATTTCCGTAATTTCAAAAAAGCCACCGTGGTGGTGACTTTTTTGAATAGATATAATTTGAGTAATACTAGATACGAGATTAACGTTTTGACCATTGTGGAGCTCTACGTGCTCCTTTTAGGCCTGGTTTCTTTCGTTCTTTCTCTCTAGGGTCGCGAGTAAGGAATCCAGCTTTTTTAAGAACTGTTCTGAATTCAGCGTTAAAGATCTCTAGTGCTCGAGCTAGACCATGTCGAATTGCAATCTCTTGGCTGAATTGACCGCCACCGCTAACTCGGATTGAGATGCCGAAGCTTCCCTTTTTACCGACCAGCTCAAGTGGTGCAAGAACCTTTTCGCTCAAAGTTGATTCTTTTTGGTTTAGTATGATGGAATTGCTATTCTCAAATATTCGAACTGAAGCAACAGCAGTTTTGCGTCTGCCGGTACCGGACCAGTATTGTTGAGTTGAATTGGTGGTCTCTTTCATGCTTATTCCTGATT
>JBAXQZ010000041.1:0-8588 GCA_037131475.1 bacterium
TTATAGTTCAAGATAATGATAGATGTTTTCAGGATTCCCCCTTGCTGATTAATCCTTTTATTCGGTCAAGGGTGGTAATCTTGAAAAAATAGATTAAGGCCGCATAAAGAGTAAAAGAAAATACGATTAGGATCAGGAAGTTAATCGGCAAACTTTTTGCGAACATAGTTATCAGAAGGGTGGTGATTGAGACCAGCAAAATCTTGAAAATTAGAGGAAGATTAAAATTATAGCCGACTATTTTTCGGGTGTAGTGAATATTAATTCCGAGAAGAAGTATCTCTGAAATTAATGTCACAAATGCTGCACCCATAAAAGAAAAAATGGGAATTAATAGTATATTTAAGCCAAGATTAAATAGCAGTACTATAATGGCAATATTGATCAGTAACTTCCTGGCGTCTTTGGCGACCAATACTTCTCCGAGTAACGCGTCTAGATAGATGATAGGAAGAGTTAATGCCAGTAGGATCAAAGCATTGCTGCCAGAAACGAAATCATTATTACTCAAGAAGACTATTATCTCCTTGGCGAAAACAATACTTACGATCGCGATAGGCATACTTATGGCAATCATTATGACGATTGCCTTGCTCAGGACACTTCTCAGTGCTTGCTGATCACCATCGATATGTTTGGAAAACATTGGCTTGAGCGAAGAAGCGAAGTAAGAACCGACAAAGATGGTGACCTCCAACACTTTGTATGAGACAGAATAAATTCCGACTGCAGAGGCTCCTTTGATTGCAAACAAGACCAAAGTATCGACTTTAAAAAATAAATTATTAACAATAAACACTGCTCCAAGTGGGATAGCAGCTCGCATAATCCAATTACTGATCTCCTTGTTGTATTTTGGGGAAAAAGAAATAAACTGTTTGGCGAAATACCATTTGAAAATATAAATTACCAATCCGCTGATTGAAGTTGTGGAAACAATCCAAAGGAAGTCTCCATGAAGCCTGATAATTATAAATAGAGCAATCAGTGAAACAATTTTGCTCAAAAACTCTGCCAAAGCTGAATATTGCATATGCAAGCGATATTGCAAAACTATGTCGTAAACGCTTGAAAGTAAATTAAAGAAGAGAAAACCAAGCGCAAAGAGCACGCCCACCTTGATGTTGTTCCCATAGTTGGTGGAGAAAACGATGGCGCCTGCCAATACGCAGGCGATCAAAGCCGTAATAATGCGCAAAAAAAGTACATTGGAAATAATCTTCTTTTCCTTCTCGGGATTCTTGGCAATTTCTCGGACCGTCACTGAGAAAAGCCCGAGGTCGGCTATCACGATGAAAAAGTTGATATATGTAGTGATAGTATTAAATTCACCTGTACCAGTAGTGCCAAGATAATTCGTAATCAATTTAATTGAAATCAAGGCAAAGGCCAGGGTCGCAACGCGCCCAATTATTTGTGAAACAGTACTAATGAAAATGCCTTTTTTATTTTCGATCATGGAATACCTCAAGAATAGATTTGTAATTGAAATCTTTCTCAATAATACTGTCGAGATACTTGTTGCTGACCTTTTTACTTTTTTGTATTTCGCGTCGCTTGGCTATCATCTTGGGAAATTCAGATATCGCTTGATATGCTCCAGTAAGGTAAGCGCCGACCATATGATATCGGATTGCCGCTGCAAAAAATCGTAAATCTGAGTACAATATTTTGTGTAGATTGGTGATTATTTTTGAGGTCGGGTAGTTTTTGAATATTAGATGATAATGATTTTTGATCATCAGTCGAAAAGCAAATCCGGAAATACGATTACTGGTTGCAGAGCCTATATGAAATACCTTTGCATCGGGTACGAAGACACACTTAAATCCAGCTAATTGCGCACGAAAATCGATATCTACATCCTCAAGATAAGCAAAGAAATCCTCGTCAAATAATCCTATTTGGCCAAGCATTGATTTGCGATAGACCACGGCCCCACCACAAGCTCCGAAAGTATAATATGATTTTGAATAATTTTCACCATCTTTTTCACCCTCGCCAAATTTATAGCTACGCCCACTCCATGTCATTCGATCACCACAGGTGTCAATAATCGATCGATCTGTAAAGCTGAGCATTTTTGAGGCATACATTCCGGCATCTTGATATTTATCGACTGCCCTGCTCATCTCGGCTAGAAATTCACGATCCAGCTCGGTGTCATTATTGAGCAAGAAAATCAGTTCATTTTTGGCTGCAACAATTCCCAGATTAACTGCAGGCGAAAAGCCAATATTCCGAGGTAATTTTATGAGTCTAACTTCCGGATAATTTTTCTCCAAAAAAGCAATCGAATCGTCGATTGATCCGTTATCGATTATAATGATTTCAAAATTCTTATAACTTTGCTCTCGTATTGAGTCGAGGCACACTTGTAAAAATTTTTGACCATTCCAATTGGGGATGATGATAGAAAATTTATTCATAAAAAGTTATTAATATAATGGACATCAGATGTTAATTTTATTATACTATATCAAAGAGAAGTAAAAAATAAAATTAGATATGAAAACTAAACAAAAAAAGAGAATACTATTTGCGTTTTTCATTGTGCTATTTTCGGCATTTTTCATGTTGTCAAAGCCCGCGGAAGCAAGGGCAGATGGTATTGAACTGATTAAGACCGCTGACAAGCCAGAAATATATGTTCATGTGCCTTGGGGCAGATACCATGTACTTGACCAAGATGTCTGGAATCGCTGGGGCTTTAATTGGGGTATGATGAGAGTTGTTTCAACTTCGGAGATGAATAATATTCCTCGTGGTCCAGAAATTACTAAGGCAGTCAGGCCTTTTGGTGATCCTACGGTGTATGTAATCGAAAACAGTCAAATGAGAGCCGTGACTTCAAGTGAGGCCTTTTTGCTTTCTGGCTATAAGTGGAGCGATGTCACAGATGTGGAGCCGGCTATTGTTGGCACCTTGCCCAGAGGGGCGGATCTAATCACCCCTAAAGTTGTGAGATCTCCCAAGGATGGCGCTATTTATTATCTCTGGGGCGGTCAGAAGCATCATATTACTAGTCCTTATGTCTGGCAAATGTGGAATTTTCAAGGCTACACCGATTCAGATTTAGTAAATAATATTCCAACTGGCTCTGATCTTACAAATCTAGTTCGTCCCTATGGCGATCCAACTGTTTGGGTCATCGATAAGGGTATTCGCCGAGCATTGCCAAGCGAGGACTCATTGCTTTTAAACAATTTTACTTGGGGAAGCGTCGTTGACGCAGATAGAGGTCTCATCGAGGGATGTCCAATCGGTGACATATTTTACGCGCCAACTACGGTCAAAGCACCAGGCTCAGACATTATTTATTATGTTGATAGGGGCGTCAAATATCAGATCAAAGATACGGAGACATATAATAATTGGGGCTTTAGTAATTATGGTTCCAATATGACTGCGGCGATCAACAATTTTCCTCTGGGTGGCGTACTGACTAGACTTCCGAGAACTGAAGATGGTACGGTCTGGCGCGTGATGAACAGTGCTAGGAAATCTATTCCGTCAATTGGTATTTTCGATGGTTATCGATTTAGCTGGGCGGATGTAACAAGTATTCCGTCTTCGGCGATGTGGCCATTATCAAACCTTGGATTACTTGAATATACGGTAAGTAATCTTGATGGGATACAGATTCCAGCCATCTCTGGGTATGTTGGCAGAGAACAGCATCTCTGGACAAGTGCGGGCGATAATACTGAAATTGGTCACTATGCGCTTACAAGTGTGCCTACTAGTCTACAGAACGGTGTTGCTGGTAATGGAGCCTTTGGGAAATTGGATCCATCAATAGAAAAATATTATATCACGATGAGATGGAACTATTGTGATTGGCATGAATCAGACACAAAGACCGACCCATTTGGTCGACCATCGACAATGTTTTCATGGATCAATGATGATGAGGCTGGATTTAATGCACTAAAAAATTGGCACAAGGGTAGAAAAATTATCATTTCCAACCCAGCAAATGGCCGGAAAATGGTTGTGGCTGTCGGTGAGTCAGGTCCTGCTATTTGGATTACTCGCGAGCGCGGTGTTGTTTCGGGTCTTTCACCTGAAGCAACTGATTATATGGTGGGCTCAAACTATGGGGGCGCCAATACAGGAGGTCAATCACTTGAGTATGGGTGGTCGGTCGATCAAACCTTACCACTTGGCCCCATGAGCTGGTAAAATTAATCTTGCTAAATTTATGATAAACAAAAAATATTCACTGTTTTTATTTCTGGCTGTTTTTCTATTACTTCCCTTTGAACGGATACCAACTTTTGAGCTTATTGGCTTCACGGTCAAGTTGAGCTATGTAGCTTTTATCTTGTTTTTTATCTTTTTTGCCAGAAAGACCCCATCTCTATTTAAAGATAATAAATTAACTCGATCGGATATTTGCCTCATTTTATTTTGGCTCTCGGGAGTAGTGAGTTTGCTCTTCACGCCCAATCTCAAAAGAAGCGTGATAGTCCTTGGGCTTTGGGCTTTCGTTTTTGGGTTGTATCTTGTCTTCTCAAGGATATTAAAAGACAAAGAATTGAGAGCGAAAGTCGAGGGTATTATTATATTTGTCTCCGTTTTGGTCTCTCTCTTTGGCATTTACCAATTTATTGGCGATTCCCTTGGGTTATCAATGGGATTCACGGGGCTTAGAATTCAATATACGAAAATTGTAATGGGTTTTCCGCGCATCCAATCAGTGGCCCTCGAGCCCCTTTACTTTTCAAATTACTTATTGGTGCCAACCTTTCTCGTGATTAAAAATTATCTTTTGCGAGAGGGCCGGAAAAATTATTGGTCGCTTTCCATTTTGTTTTTATTTCTTGTAAATATTATCCTCGGTATTTCCAGAGGAGCATATCTGGCATTAATTTTTTCATTTTTGATATTATTTGCCTTTATTGTTTATAGTTATTTCAAAAAGGATGGCAATTATCTCAAAAAATTGATGGGGATAATCGCAGTTTTATTGATAGCTATTGTTTTTAGCGTTTTGATGGTGAGAGTTTTCAATGGCCATAAAGCGACAGACAATTTTTCAGGTCACGCCACAGTTGATGATACACAGACTGGCTCATCAGTGCCTGGAAGGCTTGATGGCTACAAAATCGCATTTAAACTGTTTGAGAAAAAGCCGATTTTTGGTGATGGGGTGGCTAGTTTTGGCCCATTGACGGTCGGTTCTGAGAAGGATCTCGAGCAATATGGCTACGGTATTGTTAATAATGAGTATTTGGAGATATTGACTGAAACAGGTATTGTTGGTTTCGCCTTATTTGCAATATTTATAATATTAATTTTCATTGAATTCTATCAAAAATCTTTGAAATTGAAGGGAGAAAAGCGATTGTCTTTGCTCCTTATCGCACTCGGTATACTGGCAATTTTAATTCAATACAATTTCTTCTCAACGCTCTATATCATCTATATCTGGGCATTTCTTGCTCTATTCAAGGGCGAAATTGAGTCAGTAGAGTAATCTAACTCACCGTACGCACTTATTGTTCGACTCTGTGTCCTTGCAGGTGGAGAACTAATAACGTGAATTTTGAATTTTGAATTATGAATTAAGAATTAGGCTTCCCTGCCTACCGTCAGGCAGGTCCACCCTCAAGCTCCAAGGAGTCGAAGAATAAATAATATACAAGCTTTTTTATTTTAACTTGGCTCAGGATGACGAAGATCGCTTTATAGTTTCGTGTGAAAATGCTACAATAGAGCTATAACACAGGAGGGAAGTGCGGGAGATTGGGGAAAATACTTCTTTGGATGATGAGGGGATGGGCTTTGAATCGCCTGGGTCTTTTGTCGTGCCACAGTCGGGGCAATTCTCTTGGCTTAATTCTGTCAGGAAGAAGCATCAGCGTACTCGTGCAAATGTGATCAAATTTTTTCAACAATTTCGCCCTCGCAAAGCTCGGAGAATTCCCAATTTGCGGCTCAAGATTATCTATGCCAGCCTCTCTTTTTTGGTTGTTGTATTGATCGGTTCACTGCTTCAAAGCTACTTTACCTATCGATCTGAAGTCGGGCGGTTTGATCGATCGATCTCCACGCTCAAGGCAACCTTCAACGATGCCAATCTTGACGGGGGTGTCAGTCTCGCCGATACAATCAAAAATCTCAAAATTCTCGAGCAATCAACCTTCAAGCTTAAATTACTCTCCGAATCAACTGGGCAAAATATGTCCACTTTTGGGGCAATCGGGCTTCACTCCTCCAATCTTTCCAAGCGGCTAGTACTACTCAACTCGCTTTATCAAATATTTAGCCTCAAAAGAGATCTTGATACGGATGCCTATCAATCAACGATTGGCGACCTTGCAAGTGGCTATCTCGTTGATGGCGTGGCTCTGCGGTCGCTGATTGAGGCCGATCTGTCAAAGGCTCTCAATCTTTTTGACAAAATTGAAGCAAACCTGGCCAAGAATAATGATGCTGAGTCCAAAGACTTCCTCAAATATCTTGATTTGGCTTCAGCGAAGCTCAAAGACGCCCAGATTTTTGTCGGAAGTGACCTCTCCTTTCTTTTTGACAAAAAAACGACTCGTAATATCCTGGTCATCTTCCAGAACAACAGTGAGCTTCGTGGTGGCACGGGTGGCTCCTTTGGCTCATTCGGTATACTCAAGATCAATAATGGAAAGGTTGAGAAAATTGATTTTGGCCAAAATATTTTTAAATTAGACAATGCTTATCGCGCATCTACCTTGCCCGTGATTGATGCTCCGGATGAGCTAAAATTTTTCTCACCGCAGAGATTGGTCCTCAAAGACTCAGGCTGGGCGGTAGATGGGGAAGAAGCCTTTAAAAATATTCAGAAATTTTATAATATTGAGACTGGCCAAAATATCGATGGCGTTATCACCTTTGACTACTCGGCTTTTGCCTCGCTACTCAAAGTGCTGGGGCCGATAGAGATGAAAAATTACGGTGTGACTTTGACGGCTGATAATTTCAAGGAGATCGTTGAGGATGAAGTGCACAACAAATACTTTGACAGTGAGGCCAACAAAGCGGCCAATGAACCCAAACAAATTTTGGCGGATCTGATGCCGATCGCTCTGACGAGAATGTTTAGTTACAAAGAAAATCCTGATAAATTGCTGGAAGTGTTTAATTCACTTTATTCATCACTCAAGAGCAAAAATATTTTACTCTATTTTGCGGATCAAAATCTTGAGAATAAAATCAAGGAGAGTAATTTTGGCGGGACTGTGACGCAAGAGCCAACTGATTATTTGTACGTCAATAATTCCAATATTGATGGTGCCAAAAGCTCATTGAGCGTGGCTCAAACGATCGATTTGAATGTGGGGATCAATAGTGCTGGTGAGGTCTCAAATACTCTTTCGATTCTCCGCAAGCACAATGGGCAGAATATCTTGCCCGATGGTCTTAACAAGAATTTTGTGCGCGCCCTCTTGCCTTCTGGCAGTGCTGTTTCCTCATTTATTCCTACGGCTGGCAATTTCCAGCAGTTCAATGATCGGGGATACAAAAATGGTTGGAAATATTGGCCCAGCAAGGAAGCAGATAAATCCGTGATTAACTTCTGGTTAAATACTATGCCACAGGCGCAAAGTGAGGTTAATATTGGCTACAAATCAGGCTACAAAGTTGAGTTTTCTAAGACGGGCTTTAGCTATTTGATCGATCTTCAGCGTCAGCCAGGTGCCCTCGCGGATAATGTCACACTACGCCTCAATTATCCCAAAGGCTATCAGCCGACAAATGTGGAAAATTATGATATAGTCAATAATGTTTTAGTCTTAAAATTTAATTTAGCAACGGACAAGAGGATCAGGATTGATTTCGAGACAAATAAGTAATTCAAATTTACATTTTGTCATCTCGAGCAGAGAGTAGCGGAGTCGAGAGATCTTAGTAATAGTTAATCCAATATATTTATTAGATTTCCCTGCCTACCGTCAGGCAGGTCCGCCCCCGATAGCACATCGGGGAGTCGAAATGACAAAGGTAATAAAAAATTAATAATCAAATTTAGCATTTTGTCATCTCGAGTAGAGTGTATCGGAGCCGAGAGATCTTAGCAACAGTTAATTTCAATGAATAATGAAGACATATTACGTTTACATTATGGCAAGCTATAACGAGGTATTGTATGTTGGAATGACTAACAATTTGCTTCGAAGAATTTATGAACACAAACATGAATTAATTGATGGTTTTACCAAAAAATACAAGTGCCACAACTTAATATATTATGAATCATCAAATGATGTTAATGTAATATTGGAGCGAGAAAAACAATTAAAAAGATGGAGTCGAGCAAAGAAATTGGCTTTAATTAAAGAAGCGAATCCTGAATTAAAAGATTTCTCCGCCGATTTCATCGAGTCGAAATGACAGGAGGGTGTGGTTTCATCGAGTCGAAATGACAAATAGAGATATTTTACCAAATCAAAATAACAAAAGAAATTAAAATATTAATAATCAAATTTCACATTCTGTCATCTCGAGTAGAGTGTAGCGGAGTCGAGAGATCTTAGTAATAGTTAATTCAATTTATTTATTAGATTTCCCTGCCTACCGTCAGGCAGGTCCGCCCCCGATAGCACATC
>JBAXQZ010000042.1:0-8424 GCA_037131475.1 bacterium
GTGATATAATATAATTATATACTGAAATTCTGGAGGTTTGTTATGAGCGAAATGAATACCTGCAAGTGGGTTCTTTGCATCTGTTGCCCGCCGCTATTCCTCATCTTCGCGCTCTGGCCGATGTGGATAAATTGGCGGCATGCCAATCGCTCCACCATGAAGGGCGGTCCAACACACCGAGATGCGGAAATTCGGTACTGGACGTGGACAGCGCACCACTTTCTTTTCACCTCAGAGGTGAGGCACGTGCTGAATCCGCTTGATCAGAGTGTCGCAGCCTACCTGCGTGAACATCCCGAATGGGAGATTATCGGGAGAGAGGTCCTCGATTGGTTTTATGGAGATAATGGCCAAAAAGAGGAAAAAGTAGTGCGTTTCCGCACTCGCCGACGCTCGACGTCGGCATGACAACTATAATCCCGCCCCCAGCTCTTGCTGAAGGCGGGATTTTTCATATATTTTATATATTAGAGGCTGACGCTCTCGGGGAACAAAATCGATCTAATTTTTTCGACGACGTCAGAGGGCAAGCTTTCGGATTTGACGATGTAATCAACGGCACCGAGACTGATTCCGGCCTTTTTCTTCTCGATATCATTGAGCGCTGAGAGGATGATAACAGGAATTTCCCAGGTCGAAAGATCGGCTTTGAGTTTGCCGAGAACCTCGAGACCATTGAGTTTTGGCATCATCACATCCAACATAATGAGATTGGGATGATTCTCCCTAGCTTTTACAAGAGCATCCTCGCCGTCGATCGCCTGCAAGACGACAGCGCCCTCTGAACGAATACGCTCGACATACATCTCCAACAGCGTTGGGTCATCATCAACAATTAGAATTACTTTTCCTTCAAACATATGCCTCCTTTTCCCAAAAATGGGAAAGATTATAGCTCAATTTCGTCCTTCTTGGAGCTAATAAAACGATACCAAGAATTTACAATTTTAATAATAGTTTTGAGTGGCGCCTCGATCAGGAAATCCAGGAAGAGAATAAAGGGGTTGAACCGAGAGATTTGGCTTGATAGATAGCGTCCGACTCGAATAAACGGCAAAAAAGCAAGCTCAATTAGCGAAGTAATTGCGTCATCTCGCCCTCTTCTCATTGCAAGCTCAAGCGCAATATTGCGAATCCTGAAGGCGAAGAATGAAACGACCGAAACAAAGAAATAAAACAGGAATATGCTCACAATATTAAAATCAAGCGATATCAACATCCAGAGCGAGAGTGCGATGACGGCCATCGAAATAATAGAATAAATCGCATTGAAAACTTCAAAGAAACGCGGCTTCTTCTTCTCAATAAGTGGGAAAAGCTTGTCATCAAGTCTATGCTTGAAAAGAATATTGGAGAGACTTTCAGACATAACTGAGTAATTCTTTTTGGGTGGAGATTTGACAAAGATGCCCGAAACAAACATGAGCACAGGGGGCATCAGGATATTAATAAAGAGAGAGAGCATGTTGACGGTACCCGTGGCCCATCGATCATAAGGAACTTCAATAATAAAAGCGAGAGAGACCTTTGAGAGAAATATAAAGATAAATGAGCGGATAGTGGCCTGGACCACTTTGCGACGGACAGATTGAATCATTGTAGAATAAACGTCGAGCGATAGACTGTGCAAACGACCTGGCTCTTCGATAATTTTTGAAGCGTCCAGATTGCCCGTGATCAGTGCTGCTTTCATCACCAAAAATGGCGGGATGCTGCGTTTGACAAATAGATTGTAGCGATTGCGATTGGGGTGATTGATGTAATGATCAATTTTGTTGAAATTTGGGTCAAAGCTGCGACCAAATTTTTTCAATTCTTCACGATCACAGGTGTGCAATTCTGGGTAGAGCTTGTTGACAAGCCAAGCTTGAATTTGTGATAGATCAGGCTTGATGAGCAAAGTATAGATAATGGATTTTAGCTCGATTTCATTCTCCTCTTCCGTTACTCGAGAACCATCAAGAATAAGATTTTGCTTGAGGACGGAATAAGTATAATCAATCAAATAATCATTTTCATGATGTGGCTTCAGGAAAACATCGATATCAACCGCAAGCCAATCGATAATAATCTTTTGCAATTCATGATTATTAAAACGTCCAGATCTCGCAGAACGAAGCAAGATCAGGTAACGATCAATTAGCTTTTCAATTTCCTCCCACTTTTCATCACTCAGAAGCTCTGGATTGATATAATTCGCCCAAGATAACTCACTAATCAGATCATTGATAAGCTCCTTGGGTGTAATATTGGGTGAAAGAGTGATTTTGCGACGGACTATCCTTGAAATTGCATTTTTAAAAACCAGATGCTCTTCCTGATACTCTAGAGCAACGCGTATTTTTTCATACACTAACGCGGAATTAACTATTTTATCACTCTTGGAATCAACATAGTATGTTTGAGATTCTTTGAATGCACTCAAAAACTTGGTGATAAAATCACTTGTCTCTGTTGATAAAATCAGGATTTTGGGTTCTTCCATATACTTGTCGCCTTTAGTGGCTAAATAATCATATTTATGATATAAAAGTGATTATGAAGAAAAAATTATTATTACACATTTGTTGTGGACCATGCTCGACTGCGGTACTAGAGAGACTTACTGATGAATTTGATATTACCCTCCACTGGTTCAACCCCAATATATCACCACAAGCCGAACACGACAAGCGCTTTGAGCAAATACACCTATTACCTGGAGAGCTCAAGATAATTGTTGACG
This sequence comes from bacterium, assembly GCA_037131475.1. Classification (GTDB taxonomy): domain Bacteria; phylum Patescibacteriota; class UBA1384; order XYA2-FULL-43-10; family 1-14-0-10-43-13; genus JBAXQZ01. The sequence continues at coordinate 2,726 of JBAXQZ010000042.1, forward strand.
AAAATTACATGGTTAAAGCCCATGATTGGTTTAATTATACAAAAGAACATGCTGATGCGCAAGAGGGCGGCGCTAGATGCGAAAAATGCTTTGATTTTCGTTTGCGAGAATGTGCGAGAGTGGCCAAGGCAAATAGTTTTGATATATTTACCACAACGCTTTCTGTCTCTCCGCAGAAAAACGCTGAGACAATCAACCGAATTGGAGAAGAAATTAGTCTTGAATTTGAGATCGAGTATTTACAAGCCAATTTCAAAAAAGCCAACGGCTATCTAAGATCAATTGAGCTTTCCAAAGAATACGGTCTCTATCGACAAAATTATTGTGGCTGCATTTATAGTTTGCCTCATACCCACGATTGATGAATTTAATTCATCGAGAGCAAGGCGGCAATGACATATGTTAATTTAAAATTTAAAATTTAAAATTTAAAAAATTTGGATTTGTTTGTTATTTCGGATTTAATTCTTTGGATTTATCACTTTTATTCTTCGACTCCGTTTTTAATAACAGATTACAAATAATACAGATATACAGATAGAGCCGCACTGATACGATTAATTTAATAATATTCTTCGACTCCTTGTGGCTTGAGGGTGGAGAAGTCGGCATCGAAGAGCTAGTTCCCTGCCTGCCGGCAGGCAGGTCTATCTGCAAGAACACAGGGTTGAACAATAATATATTTCTTTATCTGTACAATTATCTGTTATCTGAGCGATCTGTATTTAGTATGTTATTCATTTCGTAAATTTGGTATTTTTCGTATTTCGTATTAGCATTTGATCATTGATAATCGCTCAATATCCCATCTTATCAATTCTGATCTCTCGTTGTTGATCCTTCTTCTTGGATATTTCTCGTTTGTCATACTTTTTAAGACCGATGCCGATGCCGACCTCCAACTTCGCTTTGCCCTTCTTGACGTATAATTTGAGAGGTATAAGACTCAAACCTTTTTCGTTTGTTTTGCCGATCAATTTGCTAATTTCACTTCGATGAAGCAATAATTTGCGAGTTCGTTGGTTCTCTACATTTTCGGCGCTCAATTCCCCGCCCAGCCAAAATATTTCTGAATTTAATATCTTCACATACGAGCCCGTGAGGTTGACTCGGCCATTTCTAATTGCTTTGATTTCTTGGCCAGTCAGTACTAGCCCAGCCTCAAAAACATCGTCTATGTGATAGTCGAAGCGAGCTTTTTTGTTGAAAAATTGTAAATCTTTCTTAGCTGTCATTGCGATTGGCGATGTCCTTGAGCGTATCCCACTCCTGAATAATAACATAAATAATTCCTGAGATTGGAGCGGCCAGCAGCGCGCCGAGGACACCCAACAATTTGCCACCAATGAGAATCGCGATGATGATGATAGCTGGTGGAAGTCCAATCGCCTTTTGCATAATCTTCGGCACCAAGAAATTATTTTCCAATTGATTGAGCAATATTGCTAAAGCGGCGACAAATACAGCTGAAATTGGCGCCGTTGTGACAGCGACCAAACAGGCCAATGCGCCCGCAATCAGCGGCCCGAAGAATGGTACAATCTCAAGCACGCCGGCGATAACAGCCAGGATTATAGCATATTTGACGCCAATAATCGATAGCCCGATGTAGGTGAGTAGACCCATCACAAACCCCAGGATCATTTGTCCACGAAACCAACTACCAATTTTTTGTGATATTTTTTCAACTAAATCGAGGGCAAGTTCTTTTTTCTCTGGTGGCACAACAAATTTGATAATTTTTTTGAATATGACTTCATCGATGAGGAGATAAATCATCAAGATAAAAGCGGTAAAAAAGGTAAATATCCCACCAAATAATCCAGCGGTGAAATTGAGAACACTATTGGAGATGTTACCGAGGCTCTGATAGATTGCTGAGGTAAACTTTTCGAAGGTCGGCGAATGATCTCTAGCAAAGGAAAATTTTGCAAGCAGATCTGGTGTATTATCGATTAGTTGTTTTGTTTGAGTGACAAAAGGTGGCACAATGAGATAGAAAAAGCCACTCGTGAGAACTGCGACGACTATCAGAAACAGCGTTATTGAGCCTGCTTTGCCGATTTTGCTTTGCCAGCTACGAATGACAGGACGAAATGCAGCCACCAAAATAATCACGATAAAGAGCAGCAGTAAAATATCACGAATTACGTACAAAAAAGCAATTATGACCAAGACCGCCAATATCTTTAATATGGCATAAACAGAGATATCGATTTTGACTTTTTGTTCCATCTTCATCCTTATTTAGTGATAAATTTCAAATATTTAAATTCAAGCGGTTGATGTGATGCTGGGATTACTATATCATCGCTGGTAGCAATATTCACCTTGATTGATTTACTAGCAATCAAGTCCAGTATGCCACCTTTGCGCTCAATTGCTGATTTGAGCAAATTGCTATTGCCCAAAATCTTGATTTCACTGCTATCACTATTGGCAAAGATACTTAAATCGGTCGATAATACCAGGCGTGTATCGTTGATACTTAAAATCTCTGAGCCAATATTTTTGATTGCGTTGACAAAATCCACGACCTGCGCAACGCTCATTTGACCAGAAATATTTATAATCACACCTTGCCCACGCTCCTCAGTGACGCCATTGATTGAATTCATCCGATTGAGATCGCTCTGAAATTTCTCATAGGTTTGAGCGCTTGAGGTGGATTTGTTTTTGTAGGTATCAGAATCACGAGTCAGGCTTTGTACCTCAACCCGCAAATCTGCATTTGATCGCGTCAGTTTGGCGACCTCGAGTGCAAGGACCTCATTGTTTTCTGGCTGGGTGATTATCTGTGTTTTTTTGCTCGCATAGACCTGCGAGACAAGAAAAATGCCAATTATGAAACTGATAAACCCCAATAATATGTAATCGCTTTTTTTTAACATATACTTAATTTGCTGAAGAATTTTTAAATTTAAAACTACCATCGAAGAGGGATAAGTTGAGACTATTTTTGGGCTCGACATCAAAAATTAATCCGTCTTTCTGTTTGCGAGTATAAATATCCTTGAGAATGCTCTTGTTTGTCAAACGATCATACAATATCTCACTATTGCCAATCGCCTTGATCGTGAAGGGCGTGGAAAGACGAATATCGTTGATCAGGATAGTATTAACAATACAATCAATTGCCGTGTTGATGACGATTCTTTGGTCATTAATCGCGATTGCCTCTGCTCCGCTGCTCCAGAGAAGATTGATAATATCGCGCAAATCAGCGGCATGAACGATTGAGCTGTCGCTAATATTGCCCACGTTATTGTCACTTATAGTCACGATTACCCCCTGGCCAGACACTTCAGTCAGCCCAGCGCGAGCTTTGGCCAGCTGTAGTGTGTCAAGATCATTGCGACTAATAGCTGTCGAATCGGACTGTGATTGCGCCGCTTGAATTGATTCCTGAAGACTTTTGATCTCGTTGTTGAGCTGTTTTTGCTCAGCATAGAGAGACTCTTTGGTGTCCTTGAGGCTAGTATATGGAACAATTGGATTTGTGATTCGATCAGGGATTGAGCGAATTTGAGCGGCAATCATAATACCAAAAATGACGCAAATAATTGCGACCAAGGAAAGAATTGTGATTGATCGAGCGTGTTTTAATTTGTCCATTGCCTAGACTTAGAAGCTAATTGTAGCAGAAGCCCATCCAGTTATAATTGTAGCGCTTATTTGCACTTTATTCAATTAGGGAAAATGTATGTCAGACTTCTTAACTAATTTTCAATTTTGCAATTTGCAATTTTCAAAGAAATCAGACAACGAACCAATTTTCAAATGATTATTTATTGTTCGAACGCTGGGGGCTAGAGTGTGAGAACTGTTATGGCGTGCCGTCATGTGGCAGATTTCTCAATGCCTTTCGAAGAATAATGATGTGGCGATTGCTCGCCCCCGTTCTATTGTTCGAACGCTGGGGGCTTGAGCATGAGAACTATGGCAGCACAATATTGGCTTAAATTTATTTAGATTAATTTACCTCTTTTGTGCGATGTTGGTTCCTGCTTTGGCCAGATTTGTAGTTTTTTAATCCCTCACAACTCTTCATTCTGTTTACTTTTAAGATGGTCAATTTGTTTTTTGGCCTTGAAATAGCGAGATTATTGCTCAAGGACTATCTTTTTTTATAGAAAAAGTGTATTATATATAAGTTGTGTGGAAATATTGTATATAAGCATAACCTCGAAATCATTAATTTTGAATTAAATAAGGAAAACAATGCAAGTTGAACAAAACAATCTGTTCGTTGGCAATATTTCTTTTGACATCGATCAAGACAAGTTGAGATCGATCTTCGAAGAGATTGAGGGTGTTGAAGTGCTGGAAGCTAGTCTTATTATGAACCGAGAGACCAACAGTCCTCGTGGCTTCGGCTTCGTCAAGGTCAAGACAGATGAAATGGCTGAGAAATGTGTTAACGAACTTAACGGCAAAGAGATTCTAGGCCGCAATATCGTAGTTAACATCGCCAAACCACGTGAAGAACGACCTCGTACCGGTGGCGGTCAAGGCGGATACTCAGGTGGACGAAGATACTAATTCGCAAGAATTATTTCTAGCACCATATATGAAAAAGGCCATCAGCAATGATGGTCTTTTTTTTGTGCAATTGCACTATGCACGCGTATTATTGTTCGACTCTGTGCCCTTGCAGTTGGAGAACTAATGATGTGAATTATGAATTGTGAATCAAACTTCCCTGCCTACCGTCAGGCAGGTCCACCCTCAAATGCCAAGGAGTCGAAGAATAGAATATTATAAAATCATAATTAATATAATAATCTCATCAACAATTAAAGAAATACTTATAATACTGCTTTTCGACCTAGGGCTTACCGCTTAGCTATTGATATATAGCACCTTAAATGATATGATTACATGTCACTGAATATCCAGTGACTATTCCCACTATTGGAGGTTTAAAATGGATCCGATTATCAAGACCTATATAGAGTTTTACTGCTACGACTGTGAGCGGGATCTCTGGGTAAAAACAATTACCGAGGCGACAAGCCGTAAGCCGGCTGGAATTGAAGCTCCTGATAATGTTTGCTTTTTTAAATTTTACGACGTTGTCGTCGCAACTATGGAGGTCGACGGCATAGCTCATGAGCTACACAGCAAGAGATTCAACTTCTCTGGCAATTACTACTACGGTGGACACATCTACACAATCGATGAAATCGTTGCCGAAGTCCGTGATTCTGAAGACCTAGTATCGTCGATTAAAAAAGCTAACACCGACAGAGCCATCTTCTTATTCGCTAGTAACTCGTGGATGGAGTTTTACCAAGGAAAAGATGTCCTTCTCCCCATCAAGGAATCCGCAGTCGCCCAATAGGCGACTCACACCCAATGCCTAAGAATATGACCACCGCTCATTTGAGCGGTGGTCATTCCATTTTTTACGCCTAAATTAATTTGAGTATCTTGGGAAATTCTTCTGGGTATGTGCGATATTCTGGATTGCCATCTACATCAACAATATCGATATATTCCATAATATGAATTTTAATTGTATTTACTATCAAGATATCAAAATAGCTCTCTATGGTTCTGAAAAAATTTTAGTGGTACCCCAGACAGGAATTGAACCTGTGACCTAGGCGTTAGGAGTGCCTCGCTCTATCCACTGAGCTACTGGGGCTAATATGTTGGATGCTTATGATTGTAGCAGGAAATATGAAGTTTTGATA
>JBAXQZ010000043.1:0-8398 GCA_037131475.1 bacterium
ATTTAGTCCTGTGCATATTAATTTCGGACTATTTTTTAAAAAAATATTGCCAGAGCGTATAGATGAGTGCGAGATTAACAGCAGGATAGACAATCAGATTTTCAAACCAACGCCCGGTTTTAATCCTTATTTTTTCAAAAGGATTGGGCGGAATACCAAAATGATAGCCAAGCGGAAATAGCAGCGGAACACCAGCTTCAGTAAACATATCAGCTAGAAGGTGTGAAACAATGCCAATGCCGAAGGCAAGAAGATACAGATTGTTTGCTTGATAATTTACAAGGTTAGGGGCTGAAGTCGCCGGCAGGATTAAATGCAATAAGAAATTAAAAAGAAGTATGAACAGGCCGAAACCGATAATTGAATGTGAGAGGTGGCGATGGCCACCGAGAAATATTGGATGAACCACGTGGCCGATAGTTCTACCCACTGGAACCTTGCTCCAAAGTCCGCTTGTGGGTGTATCTAGGTCCGGCGCGCTCGAGCCAAGCACCGTTGAGATGACGATGCCAATGATGACCATCGGACTTAAATCAATTTTGAGATATACCAAAAAGACAATCGCAGAGAAAAGTAAACCGGTGGAAAGATGTGTTTTGTAGGTCATAATACAAGTATATCGCGTTGGGAGTTAAGTATAAAGGGCAACCGACAACGTGAAAAGATCATGGGGGCAACATATACTTTTCCATTGTTGCAATTTATACCCCCTCTTAATCTCCCCCTAAATTAAGGGGAGAAATCGAACAAAGCCCAGGAGAAATTAAAGGAAGAAATTCAAATGATGCTATCTCCCGCCTAAATTAGAGATAATTAAACCTGCCTGCTGGCAAGCATGGGAAATTGACGCTTTTGAAGCTATTTCCCTCCTAAATTAGGAGGGATTAAGGGAGGTATTTGTAGCTTGTTCTATCGCAATCAAAACCCCCTCAAGATTTTCCATTATCTCTTTGTTGGTAAACCGAATTATTTTTATATTGTTCGATTTAATTTTTTCTTCTCTCTCCTTATCATATTTAATGGAATTTTTATTAAAGTGACTTTCGCCATCAATCTCGATGGCCAGTCTCTTTTTCGAACAATAAAAATCTAAGACAAAATGACCAATTCCATATTGGCGACGAAATTTGAAATTATTGAATTGCTTGGCCCTTAATTTTGACCAGAGCAAAGCCTCCGGCGCTGGCATATCATTGCGAAGTTTTTTGCGTAATGACTTTTGAGATTTGTCATTGAACATTTATACCTCCCCTAGCCCCTCCTAATTTAGGAGGGGAATTTAGCAACCACAGGCGAAATAACTAATCCAATATCACGATCCAATTATATCGTGTTGAAAGTTAAGTATAAAGGAGGAATTGCAAATTGAGATTCTGTATTAAATATCTTGGGGCCAATCTGCCTATTTCAGGTGCAGTAAAATATACCCCCTCTTAATCTCCCCCTAAATTATGGGGAGAAACTTGAACAGTGCTAAAATATATTTTGGTAGAGTAGCTTGAGTAGTTATCTCCAGCCAGAGTAGGAGCAACCAAGGAATTGTCATTGGTGAAGCTATCTCCCTCTTAATTTAGGAGGGATTAAGGGAGGTATTTGCAGCTTGTTCAATTATATGAGAGGAATTTGCCTTTCGTCAAATAGCTAGTCCAATATCAAAACATTTTATTCTCACAATTTTACTTGACAAAAAATGATGTAATATTAGCGTACCCCTACTTTGCCTACATAGCGCTCCATTATTTTCTTGGCAGCTTCCAATTCTTCGTCGGTGAAGGGTGTATAAGCGGTTGATTCGTCGATGACTTTGTTGTGTACGAAATTTTGGATGAAATATTTGGGTGCTCCTTTGATCAAGCGTCCAATCGCTTCGAAATCAGCGACTTCGTGAAGCGGATGACAAACGGTGGTGCGAAATTCGTAGTCGATACCGGAATTCATAATTAGTTTGATTGAACGCTGAATATTGGATAATAAATTATCATTTTTCAATTTCCAATTTTCATTTAATTTTTCAATTCCTTTAGTGTCAACTGGCGACTGATGATTGACAATTTGGGGATATTTTTCCAATGTCCCTTTGATGTCCATTGCGATGTAATCGATGTCGCCATCTTTGATGATTTGCTCAAGGGAAACTGGAAAGGAACCATTGGTATCGAGCTTGACGTCAAAGCCGAGGGCCTTCAGATGAGTGATGAATTCGGCGAGGTCAGGCTGGAGACATGGCTCCCCACCAGTAATGCAAATGCCAGTCAGTTTACCATAGCGAGTTTTGAGAAAATCAAAGAGAATTTTCTCGTCAATAATCGGGTTGAATTCCTCTGGAACGACGAGCTCGGGATTGTGGCAAAAGCCACAACGAAAAGAACAGCCCCGGGTAAAAACCGTGGCTGCTACTCTTCCTGGAAAATCTACCAGTGTAAGTTTTTGAATGCCGGCAATATTCATTGATTTGAATAACAAATTATTAAATATGCAATATGGGTGAGGAGATAGATATCCTTCTCCTCGAACCCAAATTGCAATTATAGCTAAACTAAGGCGGCTTGCTCCATCTCGGGCATTAATTCTGCTTCGACAACTTCTACCATCTCTGCTGCAATAGATTTTTCCTTTTTGGTGGCTTTTACCTTTTTGGCCTCCGCAACTTCAAACTCCATCTCTTTTGTAGCATTGGCTTCAACCTCATCGCGCTTTTGAGATTGTTTGACGGCACGATCAAGCTGATATGAGGTTCTGTCTGAGAATTCAGCGCGCTTACCCTCGTTCCATTGTTGGATCGGACGAATGTAGCCAACTATGCGAGAATAAACTTCGTTGTTGGCACCACATTTTTCACAGTTGAAGTGTTTGCCAGCAATATAGCCGTGATTGGGACAGATGGAAAAGGTCGGAGTGATAGTGAAATATGGCAAGCTGTAATTGTTGCAAATCGTCCTGACCAGTGTCTTGACGGCTTCAATATCGGTTATTTCCTCTCCAACAAAGAGATGCACCACGGTTCCTCCAGTATATTTGGTCTGAAGATTGTCCTGAAGATCAAGATTTTCGAAGATATCATCGGTATAATCAACAGGGATTTGCGAAGAATTGGTATAGTATGGCGAGATGCCACCTTCCTGAAAAGAGTCTTCGTTGGCAACCATGATCTCTGGATACTGACTTTTGTCCTTGAGCGCCAGTCGATATGAAGTACCTTCAGCAGGTGTTGCCTCTAGATTGTAATAGTTGCCAGTCTCATCTTGATAGGTAGTCATACGCTCACGCATAAATTCGAGGACCTCGGTACCAAATTGTTGACCTTCGGCGGTCGTAATATCACGACCAAAAAGATTAACACAAGCTTCATTGAGACCGACTAGGCCGATGGTAGAGAAGTGATTGCCCCAATAGCGATCGTCACGAGCCTTGATATTACGCAGATAAAACTTGGTATATGGATAAAGGCCAGCCTCGGTCATCTTCTCCAAAACCTTGCGCTTCATCTCGAGTGATTCTTTGGCCAAATCCATAACATAGGAGAGGTTGTAGAAGAATTCTCGCTTGTCACGTGAACGATAGCCCAAACGTGGCAAATTGATAGTCACTACACCGATTGAACCGGTCAATGGATTGGCGCCGAAGAGACCACCACCACGCTTGCGAAGCTCTCGATTGTCGAGACGAAGCCGACAACACATACTGCGAGCATCATCTGGGCTCATATCTGAGTTTACGAAATTTGAAAAATACGGGATGCCATATTTGGCTGTCATTTGCCAAAGTGCATCGAGATTTTTGTTGTCCCAGTCGAAATCTTTGGTAATATTGAATGTAGGAATTGGGAATGTGAAGACACGACCCTTGGCGTCGCCAGCAGAGATTACCTCCGCAAAAGCGCTATTGAACATATCCATCTCTTTTTGGAACTCTTTGTAGGTCTCCTTTTGTAGTTTGCCACCAATAATTACAGGCTCATCAGCCAAGGTTTTGGGACAAATCAGATCCATGGTCACATTGGTAAAAGGTGTTTGGAAGCCGACACGCGTGGGAACATTCATATTGAACATAAACTCCTGCATGCACTGCTTGACCTCTTCATAGCTCAACTTGTCATATCGGATAAACGGTGCCATGACGGTATCAAAATTGGACATTGCTTGTGCACCGGCTGATTCACCTTGAAGGGTGTAAAAAAAGTTTACAAGTTGGCCCAAGGCAGTCTTGAGATGCTTGGCTGGGCTGGATTCGATTTTACCCTCAGCGCCCTTGAAGCCCTCACGAAGCATATCTTGCAAATCCCAACCGACACAATAGACTGATATTTTGTCCAAATCATGGATATGCATATCGCCCTCACTACTTGCACGGTTGATTTCCGGCGTGTAGATCTTGTTGAGCCAGTAACTTTTGGAGACTTCGGAGGCGACATAATTGTTGAGACCCTGAAGCGAGTAAGCCATATTGGAATTCTCCTTGACCTGCCAATCGAGATTGGAAAGGTATTGCTCCATCAAGTCAACTCTTTGCGTCTCGGCCAATTGGCGCATCTCATTGTGCTTCTCACGATAAATGATATAGGATTTGGCTGCCGTTCGGTATTGAGAGCCGAGCAACACATCCTCAACCGTATCTTGGACCTCTTCGACGGTTGGAATCTTGCGACGAGCCTTCTCTGGTAATTTATCCATAACTTGTTGCGCGAGCTTCTCGGCGATATCGGCACCAAATTCCTTGCTTGCTTTGCCGGCTTTGCCGATAGCGGTTGCAACTTTGGTGATATCAAACTCAGCAATCTTGCCATTTCTTTTACGAATTTTTGTAAACACTTGCCCTCCTGACGTTATAATCTTCTTTTTCGAGTCTTTGAGTCACTTCGTTAATATGAATTCTAATATTAATTTATGACCCTAAACCCAAGAAAAATTTGATAATTAACAATTACTATTTTTATTAGGTAATTAGTATTCTACTATTCGTTGTTTGTTCGGTCAATAGTTTGATTTAAAAAAACCACTAGATGTAGTGGTAATGATGTACGATAAAACACTATATATAGTTGTTTTGAGAGAAAAGTTATCAACAAGCTTTTTATCTAGTCCTAGAGCCAGTTTTTATTTTAAATAATTTAGGACAAAAGACTTTATTACCAAGGTGGCCAAGGCATTGGGGAATAGGAGTTAAGAATTGTGAATAATGAATGATGAATTGTGGGTAAGACTTATCCCTCCCGATACTCATCGGGAAGTCGAAGGATAATATGAATTAATTTTCAATTATCAATTATCAATTTTCAAATAATTTTCAAGTTTCAATTTTCAAGTAATAATACAAAATACGAAAAATACTAAAGTTACGAAATGAATGGCATACTGATTACAGATTGCTCAAATAACAGATAATACTACAGATATAAAAAACATATTATTGTTCGACCCTGTGTCCTTGCAGGAAGAGAACTAGCTTATTCGATTTGATACAGACTTCTCCACCCTCAAGCTCCAAGGAGTCGAAGAATATTATTAAATTTATCGTATCAGTGCGGCTCTATCTGTATATCTGTATATCTGTAATCTGTCATTAAAATGGAGTCGAAGAATAATATTTAATTTATCACATCTGTATATCTGTAAATTTGTATTATTCGTTATCTGTCGTTGCCTACTTCCCCAAGTTGTCATTCTGAACAAGTAAGCTCGAGTGAAGAATCTAACTATGTGTTCTATTCCCAAACGAGCCCTAGCTACCGGCTCTAGATCCTTCAATACTTCAGGATGACGCCCCATTTTTTTAAATTTTAAATTTTAAATTGCTTGCTGCCAATTGCAAATCACTAACTGCTGACCGCAAACTGCTGACTGCTGACTGCTTACTGCCGACTGCCAACTGCAAACTATTCGATTAGTAGTTAAAGCTTGATCTGATGACTCGTAGGCTTTCTTGTGCCATATTGCCAGCAAAATCGTAGGCCCTTGTCTTGATGACATAGTCTCCGACGGCGACTCCAGCGGCGGGCCAGCTGATTTTGACGTGAGCAACATTGGAGGTGCCACTGATATGCTCGTTCTTCTTCGGGAAGACTAGGGCGTCATTGATATAGATGTCCAAACGCTTGATAGTGCGATTGTCAGAGGCAGTGACCTCAATAGGTAAGCTAGTGGCTCCCGACCATATCGTCGGACGTTCGACGGGCGTGATGTAGGTAATTTGGGGGTTTTGAGTATCAATGATGGAATTATTGATTAAAAAATTAATTGATTTTTCCGTAGCGGTCTCCCCCGATTGAGCTCGCACAGTAAATTTATATTCACCATCAGGCAAGGCTTTGGTATCATACTTTGCAAGAAATGGACTCATCTGAAAATCAATAACTTTTTGGTCATTGATCAGAAATATTACACTGTCCACTAATTGATCACCTCCTAGGCCGGCTGAAAGATCAATCGTGTCTGAAACCTCCATATTATTGAGGGGGGAATTGATTTCGATATTTAGTGGTTGCTGAACTATGTCCGTACTGGGATCTTGTGGAATAACCTCAACCTTGGGAATGGGGACATTGCCTTGATTCTCTGAAGCTTGGAAGGGATCAATGATTGGATGAAATTTATTCCAAAATTGAAAGCCAGCCACCAACATGACATAAGCTAGAACTGTGAGGTATCTTTTGAGATTATTGCTCTGCATGGTTTCTTTTTTCTTTCTCTATTATGGAAAGCATCTCTTCTTTGGCGCGCTCAAGATCGTCATTGATAAGGATATAATCATATTGATCTTGAAAAGAGTGTTCAAGGTCATACCGTTGTCGTCGAAGCTCAATCTCCGCCTCCGTCTCTGTCCCGCGCAAGCGTAAACGACGAATTGTTTCTTCAATTGTGGGCGGAGTGACAAAGATTGAGACTACTCGCCCAGGGAAAAGACGACGAAAGGTGATCATGCCCTTCACATCGAGCTCAAGCACAGGAATCTTGCCTGAATTTAATGCAACCTCAAAATCTGCTTTTTTGCGACCGTATTTGTATTGATGAACGTTCTCCCATTCGATAAATTCATTATTTTCTACCGCCAATTCAAACTGGTCGAGCGAAACAAAATGATAATCGCGGCCATCGATCTCATAGTCGCGCTTAGCGCGGGTCGTGTATGAAACAACATTGGCAAATTGCTCTGGCTGGTCTTTCAAGAAGCGCCACAGCGTCCCCTTGCCCGATCCAGAGACCCCAGAGATGATAAATATAAATGAATTCATATATATAATGTATTAATAATAATTTAATTATAGAGCGTAAAGGGGAAACCGTCAAAGAAACACGGGAATTATCTCACGTCATACTCTTTATTGCGAATCAAATCAACAAGATTTATCTCTGAAAAAGAGATGCCCCAGGACGAGTTGTCCTGGGGCAATGGCTATGGCAGCGCTCGAGGCACCCAAACAATTTCAAAGGTCGCTTCTTCACCCCATTCTGTCAAGTTCTTGGTAGAAAAGAGAATCCAATACTCTTTCCCTTCATGCGACAACATAAACTTGCCAAACTCGCGGGTATACTGGCTCAACATTTCCTCAGTCACTGGGCTTGGCTCAGTCATTGGGAAGCGTTCATCCAGTTCCTTTCCTGTTAAAAAAGGAAGTTTTGACATTTCACGGCATTGATTGATGACGCCTCTCAATAACCAGGGCGGAAACGTTATTGTTGGCTCCCATTTACCCTCAACGCAATGATTAATCGAGAGCATTTTATCACAATCTGCCTTCGAATCAGATTCTGGGACAATGGTCAAACTGACGAAATTAACTCCTTCTTTGATTGCGTCCGTTGGAATCGTAACGATAACGCGAATATTTGGGTCATTGACGTTCTTGGGATCGCTTGTGTCGACCGTAAGCCATAAAGAATTTTCACACACTATACTCACCTCCTTCAAGAGAGTCTGCGATGATACTACAATAATAAGTTCTTCGTGTAAATAGCTACGCATTGTAGCTATTTTTTGATAGGCCAGATTCCGCTAATTATGTCTCGCAGAATATTAGTGCCGATGTGCGCTCTGACTACTGCCGTGGCGATTGGTAATAAATTATTTCCACGGGGATAAACAAGATAACGAGGCGACCAGAGTGGCTGAAACTTTGCCTTGAAACGATAAAGCCCCTTAAAGTTATAAAATATATTTGCATTACTATGTTCAAATAATTTTTTAACAAGTGTTACTATACCAGTTTTAACATATCTTTGTAATTTTGTATATTTTGAAGTATAATAATCTTTATCAAATAACCATATAGATACTTGAACATTATCTATTAAATAATCATAACCATAATATGACATCCATAATTCAATGTCTTTATTATTTGCATTAGCAAATTTTTTTAAAAAGTCTGTCATATTCATATTTATAATTTCTTCATAACTAT
>JBAXQZ010000044.1:0-8260 GCA_037131475.1 bacterium
TTATCATCTTTTGACATCTAATGCAGTTGTACAGATTATTGGTACCAGTATAGACCGAGCAATCGCTATGGGCATGTGGGGTGGAGTGGCGGGAGCCGCATCGGCTATCGGTCCGATTTTGGGCGGATACCTCACGACTCATTATTCTTGGCGTTGGGGTTTTCGTATTAATGTTTTTGTTGCCATTGTTTTAATCATTGGTTCAATCATTATTAAAGAGTGCCGCGACAAAGAAGAGCGGCCAACTTTAGATATACTCGGTGTCTTATTATCTTCGACTGGAATGCTAGCTTTTGTCTTTGGCATTATCGAATCTTCGACTTATGGCTGGTGGAAAGCCAAAGAGACCTTTATCTTCTTCCAGAATGCAATTGATCTTGGTGGATACTCGATTGTACCTATTTCAATGATGATTGGTGCTATGTTGCTAATGCTATTTGTGCTTTGGGAGCTCAAAATGGCCAGAAATAATCAAACGCCACTTGTCTCGATGAATTTATTCAAGAACTCTCAATTTACTTCAAGTATTATGGTCACTGCGATTATGGCCTTGTCGCAAGCAGGTTTAATTTTCTCCATGCCTGTATTTTTCCAATCTGTTCGCGGGCTGGACGCCTTTCATACAGGTCTGGCTTTTCTCCCGATGTCCATTGCAGCACTTATCACTGCGCCTCTAGCAGCTGCAGTTCTCAGTCGTAAAATTGCCCCGAAATATCTAATCCAAGCCGGTTTCATCATTAGTTTGATTGCCTTTGCTCTTGTTTACCGCGCACTAAATGTTAATTCAAATACCAACGATTTCATTCCAGGAATGCTGTTTTATGGCGTTGGTATTGGTCTGATGATGGCTCAATTGAACAATATGGCACTTTCGGCTGTTTCTGTATCTGAAGCGGGGGAGGCCTCCGGAGTCAATAACACGCTTCGACAGGTTGGCTCGACCTTGGGCTCGGCTATAATCGGCGCTGCTCTTTTGACTGCGCTGTCCACGAATTTGGTGAAGGGAATCGAGAAAAGTGTTGTTATTCCCGAGCAGGCGAGAGCACAGATTTCAACACAGGTTTCAACTCAGACTTCCAATGTTGAATTTGGTGGCGGCGCGAAAGTCTCAGAGAAAATTTCTCCTCAAATCAGTGCCGAGATAGTCAAGATTAGTCATCAAGCAACAGTTGATTCCAGTCGTCTCGCCGTTGTTTACACAATTATTTTTACCTTTCTGGGATTGCCCGCAAGCTTCTTTCTACCTAAATCAAAAAATATTGAGCGCGAACAACTAGCAGCCGTCAAACATTAATAAAGGACAAACAAAAAAAAGCCTCCCGTATTAATACGGGAGGCTTTTTTGATAGTAATATTATCTCACATCAACAAAGGTCAGAGCACAACCCTTGCAGTCGCCTCGGCCGGTTCGTCCGATGCGGTGAACATAATCATTGTAAGTTTGTGGTACGGTGTAATTGATCACGTGACTAACTTCTTTGATATCAAGCCCGCGAGCGGCTACATCAGTCGCAACGAGGATATTCACGAAATTCTGTTTGAAGAGCTTGAGCGCTTGTTGTCTCTGTCCCTGTCTTTTATCGCCATGGATTGACTCGGCCTTGAAGCCTTCGACGATAAGGTCTTTGGTCAATTTTTCAACCTCTCTCTTGGTCTCGGCAAAGATTAATACCTTTTCCATTTCGTCTTTGTTGAGGATCTCTTGGAGTTGAGAAAATTTCATTGCGCGATCGCGAACTCGTACAACGTCCTGGTCTACATTTCGTGCTGTTTCGCCAGCGTCGATTGTGACGGTGATAGCATCTTTGGAGAATTTATTTACCAAGTCACGAATTTTGATTGGCATAGTCGCGGAGAAGAAAAGTGATTGGCGAGTTTCTTGCAGTTGCCCGAGGATATCCTTGATTTCGTCGATGAAACCCATATCCAACATACGGTCAACTTCATCAAGTACAACATTGTTAAACTCAGAAAATTTGAGCATTCCACGTTCGCTTAGGTCTTTCAATCGTCCAGGAGTACCGATGACAAAATTTGGATTTCGTCTTAGGTTCATAATCTGTTTGTGGATTGGTGTGCCACCGACGCAGGCAACGGAAAAGATCTTCATATCCCAAGAAAAGTGTCGGAATTCAGTATCAATTTGGAGGGCAAGTTCGCGTGTAGGTGCCATGATCAAAACTTTTTCTTTTCGATTGCGATAAATTTTGTTGATAAATGGCAAGAGAAAAGCGGCGGTCTTTCCAGTACCGGTATTGGCAAGTCCAATAATATCTCGTCCTTCGATCACATATTTGATAGTCTGATCTTGTATCGGAGTAGGGGTGATATATCCCTTTTTGTCCAAATTTTTCAAAATCTCAGGCACCAAATCAAAATCACTAAATTTATTCTCAATCACAGTCGCCGCGACTTGAGTGTCGCTTGGTCGCTTGATAAATTTAGAAATATCAATATTTTCGCCCATTCGTCGACGATTGTTGGCTGGACGTTGCCCGCCACGTGAGGCAAAGCCTCTAGGACCCGCGCTACGTTGGTTGTCATTTCTTGGACAAGCACTTCGGCTATCACTTCTAGGGCTCGCACTTCGATTGTCGATTGTGCCATAGAAAAATGGCTTTCGATCCTCACCTCGGACAAAACCGCGGTCATTACTTCTCGAACCACCAAAGCTCTTCGAACGCCCTTGAGCATTACCAAAAGGTTTAGCACTGGGGCTACTTTTTTGTTTAAACATCAAAAACACTTCCTTCTTCACGCCAAAAAAAATCCAGCGCAAAAATAATTAAATTAATTTCGAATTGCTGTATAGAACTTCGAAATTAAAAATTATTTTTTTCGGTAATCTATAGAACAATTTATGTTGTCTAAATTATAACACAAAAAATTTACAAATGCAAGCAAAATTTAATATTTAATATTTAATATTTGGTGATAGTATGTTTTTGGCGTTGTCTTATTATCTGCTTCAAAAAATATAATGCTAATAATACGCACATAGCGACATTTACCCAGCAAAGTATTATAGCGTAGCTAGTGTACAGAAAAGAGAAACTGATTGATGGATAATATCCCTTGAACCACTCATGTAAAACTGAGAAACAATTAAGAAAAATAGATAAAGTCGAAATAATATAAATTAAAATTATTTTTTTATCTTTGATTGCGGCGATTGCAAAGAGTGCCACGGAATAGTATAGATATCTTTCATGGATTTGACTGGGAAAAGTAAAAAATATCAGATAAAAATAGCCAGAAACTAGAGCAAGGTCAGCAATTTTTTTATTGTTGTAATAGAGGTAAACAATACCAGGCAATGAAAAGATCGCAAAAAGGCTCAAACCGATTTGTCTCAATTGAATTTTTGTTATGAAAGGCAATATTTGTACAAGTAGTGTGTCATTCATTCCAAAGCTAG
The DNA here is from genome assembly GCA_037131475.1 of bacterium. Classification (GTDB taxonomy): domain Bacteria; phylum Patescibacteriota; class UBA1384; order XYA2-FULL-43-10; family 1-14-0-10-43-13; genus JBAXQZ01. The sequence continues at coordinate 3,419 of JBAXQZ010000044.1, forward strand.
CTTTGCCATATATACCCCACCAGAGATTCAACGCATTGCCACTTAACATTTTGTACCGCCCAATGGCTCCAGAAAATGGTAGCAATAAGTTAGTATGGCCGAAAAAGCTTGATATTACGTAGATACATGCAATTAAAAAAGAAAAAATCAGAATTTGATAGACAAGTTCTAAATATTTTTTTCTAGAAATAAGAACAATTCCATAGAATAATAGCATAATGATGGCTTGAGGCTTGGTGAGTATAGCAAGAAAGAGGATAAACGTTGTTAAGAAATATTTTTCTCTGGAAATAGTGATTATAGCAAGAACAAGTAGAAGGGCTAATAGTGAATCGCACTGTCCCCAGGCAGAACTTACAATTGCTAGGCCAGGTTGAATAATCGTTAAAATAACGAGAAGAATCCGATACTTTGATTTTGAGAACCAAATAATTCTAGAAATTAAAATAATTAATATAATTTCAAATAAAGTAGGTAGAAGCTTAAAATATAAATAGAAATCCAAATGATTTATACTCGGAATATGATTGTAAGGCCAAAACCAAATTGCTCCGATAAGGGGCATGAACGGAGGATAGTCGAGGGCTGGATAGTAATTTGGTGTATATAGTCCCCAAAATCCTTTAGTTAAGATTGTTTGGTACCAAACATGTTGCCAGTAAATGTCACCTTTGTATCCAGGTTCAGACAAGAGATAATAACGAAAAAAAACGACCAAAATTGCAACAATAATGATAATCATTATAGATTTATTTTGAAATATTTTTTTAATCAAAATTAACCCTGTCTTTTATTATGTAGAGTGGTCGATTCTGTGTTTCGGCGTAAATCCTGCCGATATATTCGCCGATTACTCCTAGAATCATTAGCTGGATTCCGCCCATGAAGGAAGTCACGATTACAATCGTTGTCCAGCCAGCCACTACTCTTTCGGGGAAAAATAATCTTTCATATATTGCGTATAAACCCCAAACAAAGCCAATCAGGGCGCTGAATGAGCCGATGTATGAAGCTAATTTGAGTGGGAAAAATGAGAATGAGGTCAGGCCATCTATCGCAAATCTGACCATTTTCCAGAAAGGATAGCCAGTTCGGCCATATTTTCTTTGGTCACGATCAAACAAGACAGCGGTTTGCTTGAAACCGACCCAAGAGGTCAGCCCCCGCATAAATCTCGAGTGCTCTTTTAGTTTTCGCATCTCCAGCACCACTTTGCGATCCATCAGGCGAAAGTCGCCAGTGTCCTCGGGGATATTGATATTGGCAAAATTTTTCAAAATTCGATAGAAGAAGCTGGCTGTAGCTTTCTTGAAAAATGTGTCCTTGCGTGTTCGTCTCTTGGCATATACGATCTCATATCCCGCTTGCCATTGCTTAATCATTTTTGGGATAATTTCTGGTGGATCCTGGAGGTCACTATCCATGATGACGACTGCATCGCCTTCGGCATAGTCGAGCCCTGCAGTGATTGCTATTTGATGCCCAAAGTTTCGTGAAAAGTCCAAAATTTTGATATTTTTGTCTTTTTGCGCGAGTTTCAAAAGCATTTCATAAGAGCCGTCCTTACTTCCGTCGTTGACATAAATAATTTCATACTTGCCAGAAGATGCCAAAACTTTCTGAGACCGTAGGTAAAGTTCTGCAATATTTCCTTCCTCGTTGTAGATCGGTAAAATTAGTGAAATCATAGTTTTTACAATACCTTATATAGGAAATAATCGCCATTTTCGAAGACTTTGTTAAATAGGGTCGGCTCCTTGTCCAAATTTCCTTTGAAAGTCATGTGATCATTGGCGATAAGTACCCAGCTCGATTTAAAATCATTTTTGATGCGCTCGAGATTTTGTCCGTCTCTTCCAGATGAAATATCGGCATATTCCGAGTAAAGATTGTGATCAAACTTGTTCATATATTCTGGATCTAGCCCAACCAAGTAATAATTTTTTTGATTCAAGAAAAAATAAACAGGGAAGACATCCCAGTCATCTGCAAAAACAATATCGCCATTTGCCGATACGCTTTTCAGATAATCATTGACCTCTTTGGCTTTGGGAATATTAAAAGTAGTTCTGGTGTCATTATAACCCTTGGAATATTGGACGTTGTGGTAGCTTATTATTGTAGGCAATAGTACTAGTATGAGACCTGCTATGACGAGAACTTCAGTCTCAAGAAATTTTCTCTTTAGTCCCGCCAATTTGTTCTCAATATATTTACCACAAAAGACCACCCCAGTTAAGGAGGCCCAAAAAGGCCAATACTCGACGAAGCGCTTTGATTTTAATTGCAAAACTAGAATAACTAGCGAAATTATTAAAAGGGCAATATCCTTGGCATCTCTCTTGGTATTTTTCAAAAATGAAATCAAAAGTCCGCCAAAGAAGATAAATATTGGCACCATCGAGATAGTGTACCAATACCAAGTGTCGTATGGACGCCATTCGCCACCAGTATATGATTGCGCGCCCAAGCCAGTGTCAAAGACTTGCACAAAAAAGAAGCTTATATTTTTCGGAAAATAAGGATTAATAATCATGCCAAGTACCATGCCACCAATCGCATAACAAACCAATTTGAAATCAATTTTTTTCTCGGTATAAAATTGAGACAAGGCATATGCGCCGACTAGCAATGCGATGAAGGGGAAGGCGTTGTAAAGCCAGACATAAAAGAATGAAAGTATCCCGATCGCTAGATATTTCTTTCTAAACATTAGATATAGGAGAACGACCATAAATAAAAGTGATGGTGCCGGGTCTCTGATGAAAGCCATGCGAAAATAAAAATCAGAGGGCATTAGAAGAAATAAGATAAAGGGATAAATATAGGGATATTTAAAATTTCTATCTTTTAAAATCAGATAAACCATTGAGAAAATGCCAGCTACCATCATTAAGATAAAAATCTTTGGACCACTTATATCGCCAAAAAGGACGATAAAGGGGATCATTAATAGATGAAAAAGAAAGTGATGGTCAACGAAATTTTGATTGAGAACTGTGAAATAAAGGTAGGGGAAATGTTGGGCGATACCATGCTCCATGATATATTTGGCCATGCCGACGTGGTAAAAGGCGTCTTCACCAGAGAAATATGGATTGCGGGGATTGAATTCAAAACGGCTGAAAAGGGCAAAGATAATTATAAATATGATCGAGAAGGGGATGGCAGCTTTAATAAAACTAATTAGCTTTTCTCGAGTCGAGACCGAGAGGCTTTCATTTTTTGGATTTTTTTCTTTTTGTGTCATATTATAATCTTAGCCAATACCTACCGATTTTAAAAGGGGGACAAGGCACTTTTTGCCAAAAGAAATGTCTGGTATATTATATTAATGAAAAGTAATCGTTTCCCAAAGTATTTAATAGAAACTTGGTCCGTCCGCTTGATCTCTTTTTTTGTAGCTACCTCTGGCATTGTTAACCTTTTATCTGCTATTAATCCCGCTATGAAGTGGCGAATGCATATACTGAGACAGTTCGTGCCACTTTCAGTTTCTCAGGGTGCGAGGTTGACGACGATTATTTCTGGTTTTGCGTTGATATTATTGGCGGTAAATCTTTATCGGCACAAGAAGAATGCGCGTCTTTTTGCACTGATAGTCTTGGCGATTGCGATTTTTACTCATCTCTTGAAGGGGCTAGATTTTGAGGAGTCATTTTATCTTTTTATTGTTGCTCTTACGCTTTGGTTTATGGGGCCGTATTTTCAAGCAAAATCTGATCCAATATTATTCAAAAACGGTTTCAAGGTTATTATTATCGCCATTATTTTTACATATTCATACGGCACGCTCGGTTTTCTTCTGTTGGAACGTCATTTTAATATTCAAATTGATTTTTTTCAGGCCTTAATCTTAACGACCAAAGTATTTTTTGAGTTTGAATCGGTGAACGGCTTCCCTGTTACTAGAAAGGGACGATTTTTTCTCAACTCAATATATTTTACCGGTATTACGACGAGCGCATACGGCTTCCTGATGTTATTTCGCCCTGTTTTCTTCCATCCTTCAGCCTCAATTGCTGAGAAGAAGAAGGCGAGCCAAATTATTCAAAAATTTGGCAAAACAATAATCGCAAAATTTTGTTTGTTTGATGATAAATCATACTTCTTCTCGGCTGGTGGCTCCGTGCTTGCCTATGTTCTCAAGGGGCGAATTTCACTTGTGCTTGGTGATCCGATAGGCCCCGTAGCTGATTTTTCTAATACCGTTAGTCAATTTACGCACTTATGTAAGCATAATGATTGGAAGCCAGTGTTTTATCAGGTTTTGCCAGATAATCTGACAAAATTTCAGACGCTTGGCTTTGGCTCAATCAAGCTTGGGTCTGATGCGATCGTCGATCCGTCACAATTTACTCTTGAGGGTCATTCAAATAAAAAAATGCGCAGTGCCGTCAATCGACTCAAGAATATGGGCTACAACGCCGAATACCTTGCGCCTCCCCAAAGTAGAATTACGATTGAAAAATTGCGTTACATCAGCGATAAATGGCTGAATTTACATCACGGCAAGGAGGATAGATTTTCTCTTGGTTCATTTGATGATGATTACATTAGAGCTAGTAGTGTCTTCATTGTTCGAAATCCTGAGGCAGAGATTATTGGCTTCGTGAGTCTGGTGGAGAATGCAAATAATTTTGAAGTTGGCGTCGATTTGATGCGCCATGCAAATATTAATGAGAACGGTGTAATGGAATTTCTGTTTACATCGCTAATATATTGGGCAAAGGATCAAAAATATAAATTCGTTAATCTTGGTTTAAGTGCGCTAGCCAATATTGGCGACGAGGCTGATGATCCCTTGGCCGAGAAGGCCCTAAACTTTATCTACAATAATGC
>JBAXQZ010000045.1:0-8238 GCA_037131475.1 bacterium
TTTATTTCGGGTAGCTAAACTATATTCCTAGAACCATGTATTGCGTATGATCCCAAAAAAGCACCTAAACAATAATTGGTGCCTTCTCTTTATATATCGCTTTCAGGTGAGTGGGTCGGTAAGCAACTTTGATATCTGGTGGGACATTGCGGTCTAGAACCCTTCAACTACTTATATTTTCTTAATTATTCCTCGGCAATTGCTACTTCCACATTTGCAAATTATCGCTTCCTCGACTTTGCTCGAGGCGCAATCAGAGGTGATCTCATCATTCTTTTTGATGTCCTTAATCGCTACGTCGGAAAAATTTATAACTGTCGTATTTGGATCACATGAATGATTGACGTATCGCGCTGGAACTTGCTGAACCCTATATATACCATCAATTAAATATACATATTTCTTGTCACTATCTGATAAATCTTTCACTTGTTCCTCTGTCAAGGTCTCAGAAGTGTCCCATTTAAGTATGGTTTCTCCTTTTTTGAAATCTCTGGCAGCAAACACACCCATTCCCTCTATAGGTGATTTTTTTATATAGACTTCATTTTCTTTCATATTATTCCAAGTTAATATTCTGCTGGCGGGACGTTCCAGCCTAGAACCTTTTATTCCACTCCATGAACTTCCTCTGGAGAAAATGGCGGTTCCATTATTAGTAACATTTTCATCTTGCCTGTATAATTAAAGATATTCTTTGGTGGAATCTCCACTAACTCGCCGCAAGATGCTGAATATATTTTATCATTGATTTCAAACTCGCCACTTCCTTCCAAGATATAATATGTATGAGTAATTGAGTCACTTACCACTTTTCTACCATGACCCGTTTTGGAATCGATGAAGTTAATCTCTATATCTTTATTGCTGATTGGAAAATTGTACCCATCGAAAGTACCCCTGGAAAATGAAGGTTCTGCTGGTTTTTGATAAATATATTTATTCATATCCTTCCTTTAGTTTTAACGGGAAGTTCCAGCCTAGAACCTTTAGCTATTTTAAATTATATCAAATTTCACCTATTTCTTACTCAAGAATTCTTTAAGCATATTTTTGAGTGTTTGTTTGCCTTTTGAAGACTTAAAATAATCTTCTCGCCTTATAGCATCATATTTATCAATATATGCTTCGTAGAATATTAATTCTAGAGGAAGACGATTCTTTGTTGCTTCAACTAATCCTTTGCAATGAGTGGAAAATCTTTTTTTTAAATCTGAAGTTGAACCAATATAAAACTTATCATCTTTCAGGGACAATAAAATATAAACATAATAAAAGTTTGGCGGAGAGGGAGGGATTCGAACCCTCGGTACCCTTGCGGGTACACACGCTTTCCAAGCGTGCGCACTAGGCCACTATGCGACCTCTCCATATTTTTCAATAATCTCGAGCTTTTCTTTGCGCCCTGGTGTGTTTTTCAAGTGCCACTCCCTTTTGCAAGCGTCCTGTCTTGTGTCAAATTCTTCAGTATAAATCATTTTCCAAGGACCAAATGGTCTTGTTGATTTCGCCGAGCCAGTATTGTGTTCGATGAGCCGCCGTTTTGTATCCGTGGTGATGCCCACGTAGTGCCTTTTGCGGTCATTTTCGAGCATATATACATAATACTTCATATCTACCCTCGATTGATTTAGGCGAACGCTTCGACCATGAAGATTTACTATTGAATGATATCAGTTTTCGCGGTATTATTCAATTGTTAATCTAGGATGAAATAATGAGCAAAGTTGATGCACAATTGATTGGCAAAGTTCGAGCCTTCGTCCGTTCAGAGTGCGAGAAGCCGACGAGCAAATATGGGATTGAGGCCTATGAATTTCATTTTGTGCCGATGGTGGCGTATGCCAAGGCCTTGGCAAGAGAATTTAATGCCGACCTAGAGATAGTCGAAGTCGCTGGTTGGCTCCATGATATCGGCTCGATTATTTATGGCCGATTGGATCACCATATCAACGGTGCTAGAGTAGCGCGCGAATTTCTGGGAGAATTAAATTATCCAACCGAAAGAATTGATAAAGTTGAAGAGTGCATCTTGAGCCATCGCGGTTCGCAGGGTATCAAATGCTCCAGCCTCGAAGCACAAATCATCGCCGAGGCAGATGTCATGAGCAATTTTGATAATGTAGCGGGCATATTTAAAGCCTCATTTGTCTTTGAGCATCTGACTCAGGGTGAAGCCAAGATCTCAGTCCGTGAAAAATTGGAAAGAAAATGGTCTCAACTTAACTTCGAAAAATCAAAAGATATTGTAAGGCCCAAATATGATGCCGCGATGCTATTACTTAAATAGAGGGAAAATATGAATGAAGAGACAAAGGGAATACGGACCTGGGTCGAGGTTGACAAGCAGGCGCTCAAGTACAATTATGACATTTTTCGGAATCTGATATCACCAAAATGCAAGCTTATGGCCGTCGCCAAATCCAATGCCTATGGGCACTGTCTTTTTGATTATGCCAAGACAATGTCCGAGCTCGGCGTGGACTGGCTGGGCGTTGATTCGGTCACTGAGGCGATGAAATTGCGTCATTCAGGCATCAAAACACCAATTCTCATACTCGGTCATACTTTGGCGGAGCGCTATCAAGATTGTTCGGACAATAATATCACAATTACCATTTCTAGCTTCGAGCAAATTCGTTCACTTGCCACAATCCACAATTCACAATTCACAATTCACATCAAAATTGATACTGGCATGCATCGTCAGGGCTTTCAACCTCATGAAGTCGAAAGAGCAGCCTCAGAGATTAGTGATCTCAAAAATGTAAAAGTCGATGGCATCTTCACTCATTTTGCCGCAGCCAAAAACCCAGCCTTTCCCAAGGAAACAAACGACCAAATCAATCTATTTGTTGAGGCTTGCGCGATAGCCAAGAAATATTTTGGTGACAACCTGGTTCGTCACGCTGCGGCCACTTCTGGCGCCCTACTTTTTCCCGCTTCGCACTTCGATATGGTTCGAATCGGTATTGGTCTTTATGGTATTTGGACTTCACAAGAGGCGAAAGCATTTTGCGAGAGCAAGATCGACTTACTGCCAGCGCTCAGTTGGAAAACGAGAATTGCTGAAGTCAAATCCATTCCTGCAGGTGAGCGTATTAGCTACGATTTTACCGAAAAATTGGAAATAAACACCAAAATAGGAGTATTGCCAATCGGATATTGGAATGGTTTTCGTCGTAGCCTTTCCTCAGTTGGCCATGTTCTGGTCAATGGGCATCGTGCCAAAGTCCTCGGCCGAGTGACGATGGATATGATCATAATAGATCTTTCAAGCATCCCAACTACCAAAGTCGGTGACGAGGTCACCCTGATCGGCGAGAACCTGCCAGTAGAGGAAATGGCCGAGATTTGTGGCACCTCCAGCTACGAAATATTAACCCAGCTCAACCCACTGATGAAACGCATCTATAAGTAACGACAGATGACAGATAATACAGATACAACAGATGACAGATAATACAGATTTGATATAGAATGATTGAGTAAACAATATTTTATAAAGAGCCAAGGAAATGATATGGTTGAATTTATACACAAAGATTTAACTTATAAGTTATTGGGCCTTGCTTATGAAGTTCACAATTCTTTAGGATTTGGTTTAAAAGAAAAAATATATGCTGATGCATTTGAACTTTTGCTAAAAAAAGAATTAATTCATTATCAGCGTGAATATTATTACTCCCTCAAGATAAGAGAATCTGTTGTCGGAAAAAGGTTTTTTGATTTTCTCATTGAAGATAAAATAATTTTAGAGTTAAAAATTGGCAGAGAAAAATATCTTGATGCTTATCGCCAGTTGCTAGATTACCTCAAAGGTAGTAACTTAAAATTAGGTATAATAATTCGTTTCACCAATGATGGCGTAAAAGTAAAGCGTATTCCAAATATTTACTAATATCTGTCCCATCTGTCTAATCTGTAATCTGTTTTTATATATATGATTGATCAAATCACGGAAATTAAGGAGCGCAGCGATATAGTGGAGATTGTCTCCTCCTATTTGACGTTGAAAAAAGCTGGTAGCAACCTCAAGGCCTGCTGTCCTTTTCACCATGAAAAATCCCCATCAATGATGATCTCGCCCGAGCGTCAGACTTTTAAATGTTTTGGGTGTTTTCCAGCGGGCCAACTTGTTGAAACCGTTGATGGTTTTCGAGAAATTCAAAACATTACTCCCGGGGAATTGGTCTATACCTCTAACGCTCGATTGCGGAGAGTCAATCTTGTTTTTGAACGGGAATACAATGGCAGTCTTTTCGAAGTTTCCACTAGGATGATTACGCAACCGATTTTGATTACTGGCGATCACAATGTTTATGTTATTCGGACAAAAAACTGCAAGCAGAAATCTCGAGAGAGCAGACTTTGTCAGCGAAATTGCGGGCAAAGATGCCCAACACAATTCTATAATGATTATAAATTGGAAAAAGCCAAAGCAAGTACGCTCAAAGTAAATGATTACCTTTTGTATCCGTTAAAAAATAATGAGTCAACAAAAGAAAAATCGATTGATCTTGTCGCATATACAGGAGCAACTCTCAAAAGAGGTTTGAAGCCAAGGATATTTAATTCGACAGTAGCAATAAGCGAGAAATTTGCTCGTTTATCGGGACTGTACATCGCTGAAGGCAGTGGTCATCGAGCTTATATCCGTTTCAGTTTTGGTAATCATGAAATGGATTTCGCCCAAGAGGTCGTCTCGTTGGTGCGAGAGATATTTGGGTTGGAAAGTTCTATTCACGAAAGGAATGGTGACAAGTCGGGCATAGAGGTCACTTGTTGTAATTCGTTATTGGCTAGAATTTTTGTTGAATTATTTGGCAAAGGGGCATGTAACAAGAAGATTCCTCAATTTTTTCTTGGCCAAGACAGAGGAGTATTGGAAGCGCTTATTGGCGGAATCGTCGATGGTGATGGCAGCGTAAGCAAAGATCAAAAAAAATGCCGAGGTGGCAGAATTAGTGTCAAGGTAATATCTCATGGCTTGGTGCATCAAATCAAGGACATTCTTCTCTCTTGGGATATCAAGCCATCGATCAATTATTCTCCACATCGTATCTCGAATTCCGGTGTCAATCATCGAGAAGCTTGGTGTGTCAATTGGTATGAGCAAGTAAGCGCGAACTATAGCGATATTCTTGAAATAAATGGTGTCAAGTATTGGCTTCTGCCAATCAGAGAAATCAAAGAAAGTAATTTTGAAGGTTTGGTTTATAATTTAAATGTTGAAGATGATCATTCATATTTAACGCCATCCTTTATGGTAGGAAATTGTGGTGAAGGTGGTGATGTCATTACTTTTATTGAGAAAATAGAAGGTCTCGACTTTTTTAATGCCCTCAAGCTTTTGGCTGATCGGGCTGGCATCGAGCTCAAGGATAATTCAGTCAAATTTGGCTCGACAGAACACAAGGCCGACAAGAAAACTCGCATTTTTGAGATCAATGAGTGGGCGAAGAAGGTATACCATCAACTTTTAGTCAATCATCCCAAGGCTGAGAAGGCGCGCGAATATTTAAAGAAGAGGGGAATGAGCGAGGAAACTATCCAAAGCTTTGAGATTGGCTATGCTCCAGCCTCTTGGGATTTTCTCTTGCGTTTCTTACTCAACAAAAATTATACCGAAGCAGAGATTGTCGAAGCGGGTGTGGCTATCAAGAGTGAGCGGGGGAAGGTCTTTGATCGTTTTCGTGGGCGGATTATCTTCCCGATCAACAATATTATGGGCAACACTATTGCCTTCACTTCTCGGATTCTCGAAGATGATGGTCAAAGCGCCAAATACATCAATTCCTCAGAATCATCTATTTATACCAAGGGCAAGACGATTTATGCACTCGACAAGGCAAAATTGTCGATCAAAGAACAAGACATCGCTATCGTTGTCGAAGGTCAGATGGATGTCATTGCTTGTCACCAAGCTGGTTACAAAAATGTGATTGCTACCTCTGGGACGGCGCTGACACTTGATCAATTAATCATTCTCAATCGTTATGCGAGCGTGATCGGTATGTGTTTTGACAGTGATGAAGCAGGGCAAACGGCGATGAAGCGCGCTATCCGTATCGCGATGCAAAATGATATTACTACGAAGATTATCTTTATGCCCAAACCTTTCAAAGATCCTGACGAAGCGATCAAAGCCGATCCGAGCAATTGGCTCAAGGCCGTCAAAGGCGCCAAACCCTCATTGCAATATTGGATTGACCGATTATTGGAAAAGTCGCCCGACCCGACAGTTGACGACAAGAAAAAAATCGCCAAAGAAATACTTCCAATCATCAAAATTACTAGCTCTGAGATTGAGAAAGAGTATTACATTAAATATCTTTCCGAGAAGATATTTATCTCTGAAAAAGCTATCATCGAATCACTCGATAAATCAAAAGCTGACAAAGAATTTGCACCAAACAGGCCCGCCAAAGTGTCCGAGAAGAGAGATGAGAAACCGCCGACAGCTCTGGAAAAAATCCTAGGCATCATCTGGGCCAATCATAGTTTTTTGATCACTGTCCAGGATACTCTTCGCCTTGTTGATGAGCCCCAATACCTGCCTTTGATTGAGATGATTACACAAGGGGAGATAGTTGTCGAGAAAATTGCGCCTGCGCTCAGGACTCAGCTTGATCAGCTTTCAGTCAAGACTTTGGCAGATTTTAATTCCAACGATGATGATGTTCTGAAAAATGAATTGAATTTTCTCCTTGGTCGTTTGCGAAGTGATGAGCGAGAAGGTTTGCGTGAAAATTTTGCTCACAAAATACGTGAAGCCGAAGAAAAAGGTGACAAGGAGCTTGTCAGGAAGCTTCTGTCTGAGTTTTCCAACTTGATTAAATAATACAAAAGTGATATACTTAATCATGTAAATTTCTTTACTCTTTTTCTGTGTTTACAGCTCTGTTTAAGTCAAGTATATTCTTATATAATTTTGAACTTCATAACTAATTTAGGGTAAATTGCGGATCGTATAATCGCTCTTCGCTGATGGCCAAAAGCCAGCGGGAAGCTATATGACCTGCGGTTTAAAAATTATGGCAAAAAAGATCTTCGTTCCCAACAAGGAGGAAATTCTCGGATTTTCGACTAGCGTCAATGCTCTCATGCTCAAAGGCCGATCTCACGGCTATATTTCCATGCGCGAAGTATTGCAAGCTATTCCTGAGCCAGAGGAGAATATCGCCGATCTCGACCTAGTCTTTGATTATATGTTTCGCAAGGGCATCGAATTCAAAGAGGAGGAGGAGAAGACTGTCGGTATCATCGCTCGCACTTTGGCCGCTCAAAAAGAAAAGCCCACGAAAGTTGAGCCTGATCTTGATGAAATTTCTGATGACTCTGTCCGTATGTACCTTCGGGAAATTGGCAAGATCTCGCTTCTTTCTACCGAGGAGGAGATCAAGCTCGCCAAAAGGATCGAGAAAGGTGATATTTTGGCCAAGAAGAGACTATCCGAAGCCAATTTGCGTCTTGTCGTTTCTATCTCCAAGAAATATATCGGTCGCGGTTTGTCGCTTTTGGATCTTATCCAAGAGGGCAATACAGGCCTGATGCGCGCTGTTGACAAATTCGATCATCGCAAAGGTTTCAAATTCTCTACCTACGCTACTTGGTGGATTCGCCAAGCCATCACTCGAGCGATCGCCGATCAGGCTAGGACCATCCGTATCCCAGTCCATATGATCGAGACTATCAACAAGTTAATCCGTGTTCAGCGTCAGCTCGTCCAAGACCTTGGACGAGAGCCAACGCCAGAGGAGATTGCTCAGGAGCTAGGTATTGATGTCGACAAAGTCGAACATATTATCAAAATTTCTCAAGAAACAGTTTCACTTGAGGCTCCAGTCGGCGAAGAAGAGGATTCCAAGCTCGGAGACTTTATCGAAGACAACAAGGGTCTTTCGCCAGAAGAAGCTACTTCACAGCAATTACTCAAAGACAAAATCAAGCAATTCCTTGGTGACCTATCACCTCGTGAGCAAAAAATTCTCAAAATGCGTTTTGGTCTTGAGGATGGTCGCACCCACACTCTCGAAGAGGTTGGCAAGGAGTTTGGCGTCACCCGTGAACGTATTCGTCAGATCGAAGCCAAGGCCCTATCCAAGCTCAAGAAAGCCGAACGTTCAGCCGATCTAGAAGAATATCTGCACGGCTAGAAACATCCGCACAAATTTCTTTCTCCTCTCCTTTCAGGCTGTCTAAAAACTAACTCCTAAAATCTATTGGATTTCTTAT
>JBAXQZ010000046.1:0-8191 GCA_037131475.1 bacterium
CATGTCTATTAGTACCTTTCATGCATTTGGTGACCGCCTTCTTCGCGATTTTTCACTTGACCTCGGATTACCCGCGAATTTCAAGGTATTAACCGCTACCGAACAAGCCATTTTCATGCGCCAAAATATTTACGCTTTTGACCTGAAACATTACCGCCCAATTGCCGATCCATTGGCTCACATCTCCGCATTACTCTCCCATTTTTCACGCCTCAAAGATGAATTAATTACACCTGAAGCATATTGCAAATTTGCGCAAAAACAACTCCTCTTATCGAGCCAAGAAGAGGCAAACAACGCTGCCATCGAGGCTGAAAAAACTATAGAATTAGCAACCGCCTACCAGCGATATCAAGATTTGATGATTCAATCGGGCAATCTAGACTTTGGCGACCAGATATATTTAACTCATAAATTACTCAAAGAAAACAGCAAGGTCCTCAAAGAGATTCAGGACCGCTTCAAATTCATTCTGGTTGATGAATTTCAGGATACGAATTATGCCCAAAATGAATTAGTCAAATTGCTCGCAAGTCGCGATCAAAATATTACTGTAGTAGGGGATGATGATCAATCAATATACCATTTTCGCGGTGCCTCCATTGCTAATATCCTTGATTTTACCTCCACTTACTCCAACGCTACCGAAATAGTCCTCAACAACAATTATCGCTCAAGCCAAGAAATCCTCGACGCCTCATACTTACTTATTCAGCACAACAATCCCGATCGACTCGAAATCCAGAATAAAATCAATAAACGCTTGGTTTCAAACAAGCGGGGAATTGCGCCAGAATTACTTTTTTGTGATTCTCTTTCATGTGAAGCAGATACTGTTGCTGCCAAAATCAAACAATTAAAGACAGAGAATGGGTACAAATATAACGACTTTGCAATATTGATACGGGCAAACAGTCACGCCGAACCCTTTGTACAATCGCTCAACATGGCTGGCATTCCTTATGTTTTTTCTGGAACCTCCGGGCTATTTGCCCAACCAGAAATTAAAATGTTAACGGCATTTCTCAAGTCACTTGTCTATACTGATGACTCGTTAGCACTTTATCAACTTGCAACTAGCGATTTGTACAATATCTCCCACGTTGGTCTCGCAGATTATTATACTCAAGCCAAAAGAACCAATCGATCCCTGATAAATGTGCTTGAGAGTCAGATTAACAATGAGAATGATCTTGGAGTAGACTCCGAAGAGATACCTGAGGAACTGATATTTGAATCTACTGAAGACCATCAAAAAATGCAGACGTTACTACTCGATATCAAAAAGTATGGCGAGAAAAAAAATGATTCCTGCGGCGAAATCTTGTACGAATATCTCAAAGAAAAAAACTATTTAAAAACATTGGTCGGCAATCCATCGGTCCAAAATGAGCTCATAATAAATAATATTGCCAAATTTTTTGACCGAATATCGCAATTCAATCACTCCTCAGATGAAAGAAGCGTCCACGCGTTTCTCAACAATCTCGAGCTAATCCTCTCTGTCGGAGATGAAGTTATCTCCTCTGACATCGACCCCGAAATCGATGCCATCAACATTTTGACAGCTCACGCCTCCAAAGGATTAGAGTGGCCGGTCGTATTCATTGTTAATTGTGTTTCTGACCGTTTCCCTAGCCGCAATCGGCGCGATCCCATCGCCATCCCCGAAGAATTGATTATCGAGCGACTGCCAGGAGGAGATTTCCACCTTCAAGAAGAACGTCGCCTTTTCTACGTGGCGGCCACTCGCGCCAAAGATTACCTCTATCTGACCAGTGCAGAGGATTACGGCGGTAAACGTGCCAAGAAGCTCTCACAGTTCGTTTTGGAGCTATTGGACCAGCCATTGAAGGATAAACTTAAGAACAAACTATCTGCCATGGAAAAAATTGCCAGATTCGAAAAGCTAGAGGTAAAACACAAAAAGCTTCCCAATAAATTTAAAGCTGAGACGCTGCGACTCTCAAGACAGCAAATTGACGATTATTACTCCTGTCCACAAAAATTTTATTTTGCCCATGTTATCAAGATTCCATTACTCGAAAATCATTTCTTGATGTACGGCACTGCGATTCACGCCGCCCTAGACCATTACTTTACGCGTAAAATAAATGGTGAATCACCGACCTTGACGCAACTAATCGCTGACTACAATCAATCATTCCACAGCGCAGGCTTCATCACACGCGAACAAGAAGATTCTCGTCATCAGCAGGGGATTCTGACTCTAACAAAATTTTTTGATGAAGACCAGAAAAATCCCACAATCCCCACAAAAGTTGAAGAGGTTTTTGAGTTTTATGAGAACAAGGTCAGGGTTAATGGCCGTTATGATCTGATATGTGGAGAAGCCGAAAATGCAGAGATAAAAGACTTCAAAACGTCAAATGTCAAAACACAAAAAGACGCCGACGACCGCATAAAAAAATCAACACAGATGATGATTTATGCATTGGCCTGGTTTGAAAAATATAAAACAATTCCCAAGACCTCACTCCTATTCATTGAGTCGGGATTAAAGGGCGAAACAGTCTTCAAGCAAAGCGAATTAGAGGCAACCAAACAAATGATATTTGAGGTAGCGAGAGGCATTCGAGAGGCCAATATGACCGCCAAGCCAGAAGCAAGGAATTGCCAGCTTTGTCCATATTCCGACATCTGCCCAGACAGCAAAGCATAACCATTTTTCAGCAAGATTAACTCAATAAATGTGCTTTACCAATAAATAATATTTGAAGGAAAAAACAATGGAAATCAATCTTGAACAGTTAAAAGATTTTTTGTTTGAAGCTAATGCTCATGGTTATGCCGGAGAGTCGCAACAAATCATTCCGCAAAGACCCGGCTTTCAAGACCTCGAATATCGGAGAGGGGAGTGGTACTTTCGAGACTCATACGCTGGGGCTTATTTCGCCCCCGGCCAGGAAGTTGTTTATTATAAAGACCAGCCCGTTTGGGCGATGGCATATGCTGGTGGTATGAAATTTGAGCATCACAATAATAAAGAGTTAACACATAATACAATCGTTTTTCTCAAAGAAGCACTTCTCAATATGGATAGAGAAAAGCCTTTCCGTGGGCCAATTAGTTTCAAGCGAGAGAAGTGGCGATATCTTTCGAGAATCAAAGGGGAAATTAAAGATTTTACCGGCAATGAAAGTATCTTTTATCAAGACAATCTTGTATTTGAACAAAATTTTATTGGCGGTATGATTATTTCATAAGAAAACAAAGAATTATGAAGTTAATTATTATTCGCCACGCCGAGACAATCGAAAACAAACAACATATCCGCATGGGCCAGACTGACGGTAAATTAACAAACGAAGGCATTGAGCAAGCTCAGAAGCTTAGCAATCGGTTGCGAAATGAGAAGCTAGATCATATCTATTGTAGTGATCTCGGTCGCACCAAAGAAACAATTTCAGGCATTATACATGATCATCCACAGACTCCAATAGTATACGAGCGTCTCCTAAGAGAGCAGGCACATGGCATCTATGAAGGTCTTCCCCGAAAGAAACTTATCCAAGATAGGGACAAAAGTGGCATCAGTGTGGCAAAATTCAAGACTGATGGCGGCGAAAATCTACATGATATCACAAGAAGAGTTAGAAAATTTTTTAATTTACTGCAAGCCAATCATGCCAACGATGAAACTATTTTGATATGCACCCATGGAGGTTGGCAATGTGCAATGATAAGCCATCTACTCAATATCCCTTTTAAAGAAGAACTTTTTCAATTTAGATTTAGCAATACCTCCGTCACAATTCTAAACTATCAAAAAGTCGGACCAAATGAATTCGAAATGATCAATTGCACTAAGCATCTTGAATCTTGATATAGAATCAATTAATATCATCAATAATAATTAATGAGAGGTGCCAAAATGAACGAACAACAAATCAACGTCAAGGCCGATGACCAAGTAATTAAAGGGTCTTACTCCAATAATTTAGTTATTCAACATACTGCCGAGGAGTTTGTGCTTGATTTTCTCAATATCATTCCACCCCAGGGCGCATTAATCTCTCGGATCATCACTAGCCCTGGACACATGAAAAGAATAGGCAAGGCCATCGAAGAAAACATCAAGCTCTATGAGAAAAATTTTGGCAAAATTACCGAAGCCCAACAACCAACAAACGCCATTGGCTTCAAGGCCTAATCCGTATATTTGGGCGCGAGATTTATTTTAATTGCATCGCTATGTTCTGTTGTGGCAGCAAATTCAGAATTTTTTAGCGTATAATAGCTCGCATTCAAGCCAAATGCCTCGCTTGAAGATATAGACGAAGCCCAGAAGACCATCTCCGATTTTGCTTGATTAAACATTACTTCATCATAAGGATATTTAACAACAAAATAATCATGATCTGGGCCACCAGATACTAATTGACCATCAACATTGATTTTGTTATTATTTTTCACTTTTTGATCATCACCATAAAAGCTGATGTCCAGCGTCACATCAGGTTGACCGGGATTAATTTTGCCATCGTTGCCAAAATAATTGGTCCTGAAATCGATATAAAAATATAGCGATTTAAGCTGATCATTACCATTATAATGAGGTAATTTTTTTGTGCTTTTTGGCAATTTAGCGCCCAAATCAAAACGCACAAATAATTCATCCCTAGAAGTTGCAAAAGACACCATTTTAATTTTTGCAAAATCAACGCTATAATGATTATTCTCATCCTGATTAACAGCTAGATTTGGAATAGATATTTCCATTTTGGGAACAATATTGTCCTGATTAATATTCTTAATTATTACAACAATAAATGTCGTGCATACACAAGCCACTACCAGAAAAGAAATCGCGATTTTATAATATTTATTCATATTTTTATATTACATTCAAAAAGCATATAATACCAATAATTTCTCCCTTCCCATTTTTCCGTGACAGTTTAAACACTATTATATTCTTCGACTCCGCGTAGCTTGCAGGTGGAGAAGTTTATCACAAGATAGTTGAAGAATAATCTTTTAACAATTTTCTAGACAGTTTGGTTTTTGTTCGGTATAATTAACTCAATATATTTAATAATAAAAAGGCATGATATGGAAATATTTCTTATTCTCATCGGTGTTATTATAATCATCGCTCTTTCTTACACTATTTTCCTCTTGATTGGCCAGAATAATCCCAAGACAATAGAGGATAAATTTGCAAGAATTTCCAGTGAGGCTCTGCGCATCAACAACGATCAATTTATGATGCTCGCGAGACAAGTCCTAGGTGAGCAAAAAAACGAGATCAAGACCGAAATCAAAACTGATTTAGAGGGCAAGAAATCAGCAATTACTGATCTAATAGCTGAAATTCGTCGAGATATCCACAAGCACGAAGAAAAATTATCAAGAAGCGAAGACGAACGTATTCGCTCATTTTCAGCACTTCAAAATGAATTAAAAAGCTACAAAGAAATTACAGGCGAGCTCAAGATTAGTACCGACAGACTCAAAGATATTTTATCAAACAATCAGATGCGTGGTGCTTTTGGCGAGCAAATCGCCGATGATCTACTCAAAATGGCAGGGTTCGTAGTTGGACTCGACTATACGAGGAATGAAGCTCAACAAACTGAAACAACACGACCTGATTTTACAATCCTTTTGCCAGATCAAACCAAGATTAATATTGATGTTAAATTTCCATATGCATCATTGGTCAAATATATTGAGACTGATGACAAAAATCAAAAAGATAAGTATTTCAAAGATTTTCAGCAAGATGTCAAAAATAAAATTAAGCAAATTTCAACTCGTGAGTATATCAACCCCGAGGAGAAAACCGTCGATTTTGTGATTCTATTTATTCCTAATGAAATGATTTTTAGCTTCATATATGATAAGATGAATAATATCTGGAAGGAGGCAATGCAAAAAAAGGTGATTCTCGCAGGTCCATTTAGCTTCACTGCAATCCTTCGTATGGTCAAACAAGCATATACGAATTTCCGCTACCAAGAAAATCTACAGCATATCATCGGCTTAATCCAAAAATTTGACAGTGAATATCAAAAATTTACAACGGAGCTCGACAAGGTAGGGGAGAGGATTAGCTCGGCAGGCAAGCAATTTGATCTAGTCTCCAATACTCGGCATCGTCAACTCAGCTCGATAATGGACAAAATAAAAAATCGTAACATCCTAGAAAAAAATGAAATAAATTTATTAAGCTCAGATAATGATAATCCAGAAACAAAATAACATTGCTATATTCTTGATACTGAGCCTCTCGCTTCTTTTTGGTTTTTTTTATTTTAAATCCGAAGGGGAGCTTCAAGCCGCTCGCAATTCAGAACAATTCGAAATTGCCAAACACAAGAGTTTGTTTAGTTCAATCAAGGCCTTGGCCACAAACAACCCTTTGGATAACTCATCTTCAAAAAAGGTATCAAACAAGACAAATATAAATAATTTGGTCAATATTGATAAAAACTCTTTTCAATTTCCCATTCTGCTATATCACTATATTCGTGATTATAACGACGCTAACGATCAACTGGGCGTCAACCTTTCGGTATCACCAACTGTGTTCGGCCAACAACTTGATCAGATTGTAAAAAAAGGTTATCAGACTATTACCTTTAATGATATATTAAATAATTCTACCACCCCAAAACCAATCATGCTGACCTTTGATGATGGCTATGAAGATTTTTATACCAATGCATTTCCAGAATTAAAAAAACGAAATATGAAGGCGGTAATATATGTAATCACAAATCCACCCTCGTATGGAAATTATCTCACCAAAGCACAGATTAAAGAAATATCCGATTATGGTATCGAGATCGGCTCGCACACATTGACCCATCCCAATTTATCCACTGTGAGCGAGGCAAAGGCCCAGAATGAGATTTCTGAAAGTAAAATATATCTAGAAAATATTATCCACAAACCAATTATCAGTTTTTGCTATCCATCGGGCAAATATAATTCTCAAACAATTAATCTAGTAAGTAAATCTAATTACATTTTTGCAGTAACAACGGAGCACGCTCTAGGAAGCCTCAAAAAACCCTTCGAAATTAGCCGCTACAAAATCGGCAACAACCCCAATCTCTTAACTTATCTTGGACTAAAATGAACAATCAAAGCACGATCACAATTTCCGCAGCTGAAGCCGGTAAAAGGCTAGATATTTTTGTCGCTCAAAAATATCCTGATTACTCTCGCACTCATCTTTCATCATTAATCAAAAATTCTGATATTCTTGTCAACTCTAATCTCGTTAAACCAAGCTATATCCTCAAGGATATGGACCGAGTTGATATTTGTCTTGCCGAAAAGCAAGCTAATACATATGTCGCTCCTCAACATATCGAACTTAATATTCTCTATGAAGATGAAAACGTAATAGTTATCAACAAGCAACCTGGCTTGGTAGTTCATCCAGCTGCTGGCAACAAAGACCATACCCTAGTCAATGCTTTAGTCCATTATTTCCCCCAAATTCAAGAGGCGGTTTATGAGAAGGGGAATACGGTATCAGAGGCCAGACCCGGGCTCGTTCATCGATTGGACAAGGATACCTCAGGAGTAATAATTATCGCCAAAAACGCGCGCGCGATGCACTCGCTTTCACGGCAAATTCAAAATCGTACAGTCAAAAAATGTTATGTATCACTAAATTATGGTTGGCCCAAAGAAGAATCCGGCGAGATCATAAATAATATTGGGCGAAGTCAGGCGAATCGAAAAGTATTTGTCAAAGTTGAGCCACCCAAGGGCAGAGAAGCAATATCACATTTTACAATTAATAAATTATTTACCGACAAATTCAATCATAAATTCAGTATGATAAATTTTGAGATTCGTACCGGCAGAACGCATCAAATACGTGTGCACTCAAAAATTCTTGGCACTCCAGTCATCGGCGACAAGGTTTATAATACGAAAGATAGTGCGAAATTCTCTGAGCTTTATGGAGCACAGCGACAATTTTTACATGCATACAAACTTTCAATCACTCTACCCGGTGACAACAAACCGACTGAGTTTGTTGCACCAATTCCTCAAGATTTTGTTGATTTTACATCAAAATTAATTGTCAAAAATATCGATCAATAAGCGATTTCGTATTAATTATGTAATTTGATCCAATTATTATCTAATATTTTGAAGCAAAACAATTTTGTAAATTATTCAAGCCCAATGCTCTGTATCC